>JAIRXA010000166.1 GCA_031268525.1 Coriobacteriales bacterium
CGCGATTTCACCGAATTCTTTGGCCGCGACATCTTTGACGCTCTGGAGCGCATAGCCCGGGGAGACTTCAATGTCTTCGTTCCCTCCCATGAGCACGATCCACTCGCCGGGCTGGCCGAGAGCGTCAATCGCATGGCGCGTCAGCTTGGCACTGTCGAAAGCCAGCGCCAGCAATTCATCACCGACGTCTCGCATGAGATACAATCACCGCTCACAAGCATCAGCGGCTTCGCTGCCCTGCTCAGAGATTCTGCTCTCACCGAAGAGCAGCGTCTGCACTACCTCGGCATCATCGAACAGGAAAGTCGCCGCCTCTCGCATCTGGCCGATAATCTGCTGCGCCTGGCAGCCCTCGACAGCGAGGACCAGCAAGCGGAACGTACCCACTACGCACTCGACGAACAGTTACGCAGCGTCATTCTGACGCTGGAGCCACAGTGGACTGCCCGAAATGTGAGTGTGGAGTTGGTTACAGAACAGACGAAACCAAACACGGATGCAGATATCAAAGCGGCAGAATCAGAGCCGGAGGTGAATCGGGAAGCGGCAGGATCAGAACCAGGGGCGAATCCTGGATCGACAGAATATGGCGCCACGCCGCTTGCCTTTGACGGCGATCAGGAGTTGATGGAGCAGGTCTGGATCAATCTTATCGGTAATGCCATCAAGTTCACGCCCGAGGGTGGCAAGGTTACGGTCAGCGTGGAGCGGGTCGGCGCCGCTTGGGTTGTTCGCGTCATTGATACGGGTATCGGCGTCACCGAAGAGGATCTCCTCCACATCTTTGAGCGCTTCTATCGCGCAGACAAGGCACGTGGTCGCAGCCAGGGAGGCAACGGCCTCGGCCTGCCTCTCGCACGCCGCATCGTCGAGCTACATGGCGGCTCTATCGACGTTGCGAGCGACCCGGATCACGGCTCTACCTTCACAGTCACTCTGTAGAATGGTCACTCTGTAGAATGGTCACTCTGTAAGCGCGGTTTACCCTGCGTTTATCTCCCGGCTAAACCTGGTTTACCTTCGCACTCCATACTCAATCCATCATCAATCGCACCGCCCAGGCAGTGCGAACCCTGAAAAATGGAGGATAGTATGCTACTATCAACGACGAGTGGGCAGGCACATGCCCGACCCACAGGCGCCTCTCAGGCGGCCATCGAGGTCATCGACCTCGTCAAGCGCTATAAATCCAACAAGGAGCCTTCGGTCAAGGGCATCAGCTTTGAGGTACAGCCTGGTGAGTTCTTTGCCTTCCTTGGCCCCAATGGCGCTGGCAAGACCACAACCATCTCCATACTCACCACCACGCTTACCAAGACAAGTGGCACGGTGCGCATTGCCGGTTACGACCTCGACAGCCAGGCACAACAGGTGCGTGAGAATGTCGGCATCATCTTTCAGCATCCGAGTCTCGACCTCAAGCTCACTGCCGAGGAAAACATCCGCTTCCACGCCTGCCTGTATGGAATGTATGTCTACCGGCCCAGTTTCAAGCTGATGCCACGAGAGTACCGTGAACGCGTAGAGGAACTCGCAGGTATCGTCGGCCTCTTTGATGCGCTGTTCAAGCCGGTCGGCAAGCTCTCCGGCGGAATGCAGCGTAAGCTGGAGATCATCCGCAGCCTGATCCATACCCCCGCTGTACTCTTCCTCGACGAACCCACAAGTGGCCTTGACGCCGTGGCCCGCCGCAATCTCTGGGACTACATCAACCAGGTACGTTGCGACTTCAAAACCACGGTTTTTCTTACAACTCACTATATCGACGAAGCCGAGGGCGCCAGTACGGTGTGCCTGATCGACAAGGGTAAGATCGCCATGTGTTGCCCTCCCGAGCACATGAAGCGGCAGATGGGGGCGGCCACGCTGGAGGATGCCTATGTGGAATACCTTCAACGTGAGGAGGCACATGAGCAGTTTGGGGTCAATCAGGCGACAGAGTGTACCGATGTGGCGACGCCCGCGGGATCCCTTACCGAGGCAGATCGCCATCAGATCGCACTTTTGGCTGTCAAGCAATTGGAATCTGAAACGCTGGCTCTGCTCGAAGGAGGATTTTGATGACAACTACAAGCCTGGCTCAAGCTGGCACCATAGATACCGCCGCAGGTGGCATTCCAGGTACCACCACACAAGTCCTCTCCCAACGCCTCGGCCGTGTGGCACGTGAGCTCAACTCAGTGCTCTCTATCACTGCACGCGACATCACCCTGGTCGTCAAAGACCCTACGGTGCTCGTGACAAGCCTGATCATGCCACTGCTGATGATGGGCATGATCGGTGGCAACCTGATGCAGAACATGGCCGGAGGCCTGGGCTTCGACTTCGGCGAATTCATGCTTGTGGGCATGTTCATCAACATGCTGTTCATGTCCACCACGATGGGAATGAGCACCCTGGTGGACGATCACGAGATCGACTATACCCAAGAGATGCTGGTCGCGCCTGTTTCGCGCTATTCACTGATCATCGGCAAGGTGCTCGGATCGTCATTCATGGGACTGATCTCGGCTCTGATGGTACTGGTCGTAGGCCTGGTGATGGGCATTACCCTGAGCATCGGTCAAATGCTCACGCTGCTGGCTCTGGCTCCACTGATGTGTCTGGCAGGGGGCGCACTGGCGACGATCATCCTCGGAGTCGTCCACTCCAAGAGAGCCGCGAACTACGCCATCATGCTGATCACGATGCCGCAGATGTTCCTTTCTGGCGTGGTGATCCCGATCAACCATTCGGAGGGCCTGCTGATGGTGCTGAGCCGCCTGATGCCGATGACCTATTGTGTCGATCTCGCACGATCGGTACTCTACGGCGACACTGCCGCAGGCGAAGAGCTGGTGATGTTTGACCCCGTGGTAAACCTCGTGGCCATCCTCGGCCTGACTGTCGCCTGCCTCGTGCTGGGTACCTGGTTGTTTGCGCGTGGTGCGCGCAACCGATAGAAGGCAGAGAGTAGTGTAGCGCTGGTCCTCGGGGCGGTGTCGGTCGATCCGCCCCGAGGGAATTGCACATTTTCCCAACATATCCTCCCGACTCGATAGGCACAGAAGCCGTCAATGGGCTACAATCACCCTACAAGCACTCTGTTATCCGATGTCATCTTGCTTGCGATGTCCCATCGAATCTCTCGATGCTCGTTGTCAAGTCGGCATTGCTGAAGTCTTGAAGGGAGCGACATGATGAGTACTGGATCGGGAGCTCCGACGCTCAAAGAGAGCAAAAGTGTTCGGGAATATCGAACAGGCGAGGAGATCGTCAATTCCATAAGCCATGGCGTCGGCATCCTCCTGTCAATTGCCGCCCTCCCCATCCTGATAGTCATTGCTCACGCCCATGGAGGCGGTATTCGCCTCTTTGTGGCGCTGGTCTATGGGCTTACCATGCTTCTGGAATATACGATGTCAACGCTGTACCACGCGCTTACCAACGAGACAGCCAAAAAAGTCTTCAAGATTCTGGATCACAGTTTCATCTATCTCTTCATCGCGGGAACCTATACGCCGTTTTGCCTCATCACGCTCGCCAACACCGGTGGTGTTTGGCTTGCGTTGTTTGTATGGCTGGTCGCCTTGGCGGGAGTGGCCTGTGAGGCGTTTTGGGTCTTCCGCCCCCGATGGATAGCGGCAGTTCTCTATCTTCTGCTGGGCTGGAGCGTGATCATCTATGTTCCCACCCTCGTAAACCTGCTTCCTTCCACTGGGCTTTGGCTGCTGCTCGGCGGCGGCCTGTGCTACTCGGTCGGCTGTCTCTTTTATATCTTGAAGAAGATTCCCTATATGCACTCGGTCTTTCACCTCTGGGTATTGGCGGGTAGCATCTGCCAATTTCTTGCCACAGCGTTCTTCGTGTTGTAGGGCTACGTCGTTTTGGAGGCAGACGGCTGAAGGGATAGGACGGAGGCATCAATGAACAATTACGAGAAGAACTACGAATCGCTGAGACTATGGCTCGCGGACCTCGAGCTCAATGCGTCTGCAAGCTATGAGCGTTTGGGGCTCGACCCACCCCGCGACAGTCAGCTTCATATCGAACTCCTGCGTAGGCAGTATGCCATCGACACGACCGGCGTGTGGGATCTGGGCGGCGATGGCCATGAGGATATCAACTGTCGAAGTGTGCTGATCTACTACGTGACACAGGGAGGCGCGTGCGAGCCAGCGTACCGCTTCCAGCAGCTGCATGGCTTTGCACAGGGGCTGCTCCATGACAGCTCGACCTTCGCTCGGTCGAGCGCCGCACAACTCGGCGACTCGTATGCCTCCGTCGAAAGCTTCACACAGGCAATGACCGCCCTGGGCGCAACACCTGTCCCGGCAGGCAGAGCCCAGGGAGGTGCCGACCAGACCTGGCGCCTGCTGGTTTTGCCAAAGATACCTTTTGAGTTCCGCTACTACCACGCCGATGAAGAGTTCCCCAGCACCATCAATATCTTCATCGATAAGAATGCTCTGACCTTCCTGCCCTTTGAAACCCTTGCGGTTCTGACTGGCTGCATCAGGAAAGAGTTGGAGCACCGTAGCGTCCTTTGTAGGGGCGAGCTCTGACCGCCCGCGTGGGTACGTGGGAAGTGCGGCAGCGAAGCGGTGATGCGCTTGACCGCCCGCGTGGGCACGTGGGAAGTGCGTGGGGGCGAACCCGTAGGGGGCACCGACATGGTCGAGATCGAATGGATTCTTGCGGCAAAGGGGCCGTAGGCGATGTCTGGCCCTGTTGATTCTCAGAAAAAATGCCTTGTTGTGTACGAGATTGACGTTAGTAGCGAGTTAGATAGATTTAACCTTTATCGTCAAATGTAAACTGACTGGTAGATAAACTGCTCTTGTGAGTAGCTCTTTGCGAAGACCTGCTCTCAGTACCCTCAAATCGCTACTAACGCCAATCTCGTACACAAACTGCCTGATTTCTCGCAAAAGCAGGAAAATCTGTAGGTTCCGCGAGGAGAGAGTTGGAGCACCGCGGCGTCCTTTGTAGGGGCGGGCTTTGGCCGCCCGCGTAGGTAGAGAGGATTTTCGTGCTCGCGCGGGCGGACGAAGTCCGCCCCTACCCTTGCGGAACCTGCCTGTCCGCCCCTACCCTTGCGGAACCTACAGACGAGCCCCTGCGAAGGGCGGTACGGGTTTATTCGGCTTATACCGTAATCGGATGGGGCTTGGCAAAGTGGCAGGCGCAGAAATGGCCGGGTGTGACCTCGCGCAGTTCGGGTGCCTGTTCGGCACAGATAGCCTCGACGATCGGGCAGCGCGTACGAAAGCGGCAGCCCGAAGGCGGATCGAGTGGTGAGGGGGGATCGCCGGCCAAAAGGATACGATTGCGCTCCTTTTGCTCGCGCGGATCGGGCACAGGGATGGCCGAGAGCAGCGACTGCGAATAGGGATGATGCGGAGAGCCATACAGCGAGTTGACCTCGCCGAGCTCAACGATGACACCAAGGTACATGACGGCAACACGGTCGGAGATGTGCTGCACGACACCCAGATCGTGAGCGATGAACAGGTAGGTCAGCCCAAACTCATTCTGCAGGCTCTTGAGCAGGTTGAGCACCTGGGCCTGGATGCTCACATCAAGAGCAGAAACCGGCTCGTCGCAGATGATCAGCTTGGGCCGCAAAGCAAGCGCCCGAGCGATCCCGATGCGTTGACGCTGTCCACCGGAAAACTCGTGCGGATAGCGGTTGATGTGCTCAGGGTTGAGCCCGACCGTCTCCAGAAGCTCTTTTGCTGTGGCGATCTGCTCGTTCTTCGTGCCAATCTTATGGATGACCAGTGGTTCACGAATGATCTCGCCGATGGTCATGCGTGGATTGAGCGAAGCCTGCGGGTCCTGGAAGACGATCTGCACCTCCTTGCGAAAGTGCTTCAGGGCTCGCCCGCTCAGATGGGCGATATCCTCGCCGTCCATCGCGATGGTGCCCGAGGTCGGACGAATCAAACGGATGATACAGCGCCCTGTCGTCGATTTGCCGGAGCCGCTCTCCCCCACCAATCCGAGCGTCTCCCCATGTGCAATCGCAAAAGAAACGTCCTTGACAGCCGAGACCTTTGCGCCAAAACGCGAAGAGAACAGGCCGTTACCGGCCATAAACTCCTTGTTGAGATGGTCGACGGTCAGAAGAGTGTCATGCTGCTCACTCATCGCCATCACCCTCAGAGGCTGTATCGTAGATCGGTGAGTTTTTGAGGAAAGCCGCATCACCCGAGAACAGACAGGCCGACGAATGGCCCTGCTCAATCTCGCGTATCGTCGGTTCCTCCGTGTTGCAACGCTCGGTAGCGTAGGGGCATCGCGGCGAGAAGGCACAGCCCGCGGGCAGGTCGATGAGGCTCGGCGGGTTGCCGGCAATCGGAGTCAACGGCTGGTCGTCGTCAAGTGTGCGTTTGGGGATCGAGCGCATGAGGCCCCAGGTATAGGGATGCAGCGGACTGTAGAAGACCTGATCGGTCGTGCCATACTCAACAGGTTTACCTGCATACATGACCATGATGTTATCGGCCATATCAGCCACCACACCCAAATCGTGCGTGATCATGATAATGGCCGTGCCATGCTGGCGCTGCATCTCCTGCATCAGTTCAAGTATCTGCGCCTGAATGGTAACGTCGAGTGCGGTTGTCGGTTCATCTGCTATCAATATCTCAGGATCACAAGCTAATGCCATTGCGATCATCGCGCGTTGTCGCATACCGCCGGAGAACTGGTGTGGATAATCGCGTGCGCGCTCGTCGGGATTGGGGATGCCCACCATGTCGAGCAGCTCGATGGCGCGCTGGAAAGCCTGCTTCTTCTTATAGCCTTTGTGCAGCGTAAGACCCTCACCCACCTGCTTGCCCACGCGCTGCACCGGATTGAGCGAGGACAGCGGATCCTGAAAGATCATCGCGATATGATTACCGCGCAGGCCGCGTAGTTGCTTGTTGGACATCGTCAGCATCGATTCGCCCTTGAAGCGCACGTCTCCACCGTGAATCTTGCCAGGCGGCATGGGCGTAAGCCCCATGATGCTCATCGCGGTGACCGACTTACCCGAACCCGACTCACCCACAACTCCCAGAGTCTGACCGGCGTCGAGTGTGTAGCTCACGCCATCGACAGCCTTAACCACGCCGTCTTGGGTGTGGAAATACATACGCAGATCTTCAAGCTCCAGTAAATGGGAGGTAGGAGAGCCGGGAGAAGTAGAGGAGGTAGGGGAAGTAGCCATGTTAATCCGTGACCTTTACGTCGAGAGCGTCACGCAGGCCGTCGCCCATCAGGGTAAACGAGAGCACTGTGAGCAGGCAGGCAGCTCCGGGGAAGACGGTCATCCAGGGCGCAGTCGCGATAACCGCCTGCCCGTCGGAGATCATCATGCCCCAAGAAGGAGTGGGTGGTTGTACGCCAAGACCGAGGAAGGACAGGGCCGCCTCGCTCAGGATCGCCGAACCGATGGCCATGGTCGCATAGACGACCACCGAAGCGATGGAGTTTGGCAGCACATGGCGCAGGATGATGCGAGTGTTGCTCGCTCCGATCGCCCGAGCGGCGGAGATGTAATCGTTCTCCTTGACCGACAGGATGGTGGAACGCAAAACGCGCGCAATCGAGGTCCAGCCCAAAACACCGATGGCAAGGATGACATTGGTCAGACTCGGCCCTAAGCCCGCTAACAAGGCGATGGCAAAGAGCGTATACGGGAAGGCCATGAAGATGTCGGTAATACGCATGATGATCGCATCCACCAAGCCACCAAAATAACCAGCCAGCGCTCCCATGATCAGGCCAATGACCAGTGAGACTGCCACGGCCAAAACGCCCACAAGCAGGGAAACCCGCGCTCCGTAGATGGTGCGGGACAGGATATCTCGCCCCACACGATCGGTGCCAAAGGGATGATCGGCCGAGGGCGGTTGCCAAGAGACAGCAGCAACATTACCGGTGTCGATATAGGTTGGGTCCCCAAAGTTCTGAGGCACCCACAAATCAGCCGACAAAGCAATCAGAACCATGATGACGATCCAGCAAAAGCCGATAACCGCAAGTTTATTCTTGAGAAGACGCCTGAGCGCGTCACCCCAGAGCGTGCGCGTCTTGGCAGCCACAGCGGCATTGGCCGCGGTCGCTTCGATACGTTCAGCGCGTTTTTTCGCCCAAGGTAGGGTCATTACACTCCCAACTGCCTTGTCGTCGCGGCGACAATCCCATAGGGGCACACATCAGCGCGCCTGTCCCGCCTTGTCTTGGAGAGCACGCCCGTGGGGGTAGACATCAGTCCGCCTTCTTGCTGTAGCGAATGCGCGGATCGAGCAGCGCGTAGCTGATATCCACGAGCAGGTTGATGACCATAACGACGATGACAATCAGAATCACACCGCCAAGCACGATTGGCCAGTCACGTTGGGAGATAGCTAAGAAGATCTCGCGACCGATACCCGGCCAGGAAAACACCGTCTCGGTGAGGATTGCTCCCCCCAGCATGACCGAGAAATCGATACCGATAAAGGTGACCACGGGGATCATCGCATTTTTCAGCGCGTGCTTGACGATCACCGCGCCTTTGGACAAGCCCTTTGCAAAGGCCGTACGGATGTAGTCGGCGTTCATCACCTCTAAAAGCTGCGAGCGCATGATGCGGGCCGTATAGGCCAAGGACACCGCAGCCAGAGTTATCGAAGGAAGGATGTAGTGCGACCAGGTGGGGTAGTTACTCACCGGCCCACCCGCTCCCGAGATGGGCAAAGACAGAGCTCCGCCCGTCAAGTCCTTGATTGTAATGCCAAAAAACAGCTGCAACATTATGCCAAACCAGAAGACGGGCATACTCACCAGGATGGAGGTCGCTAAAGTCGTAAGAATATCAAGAAAGGAATAGCGCTTAATAGCTGAGATGATACCAGCAGACAAACCGAGAACGATCTCGACGATGATGGCGCAGAACGCCAG
>JAIRXA010000170.1 GCA_031268525.1 Coriobacteriales bacterium
CGTAAACGGAAAGGTTAAAGTCATGCAGATAGAACTTCTGGTACTTTGCTGCCATCAGATGGGCGGCATGGAGATGAACTGCCTGCTCGTCAGCGAGGGACCCGCTGCCACAGAACTGATTGTCGTCGATCCAGGGGACGAGCCCGAGCGCATTCTTGCCGCAGCCCACGGCCGTCAGATAAAGGGCATCGTCGCAACCCACTGTCATCCCGATCATATCGGCGGCCTGCATCGGCTCGTCGAGATAAGCAATGCTGAGGTCTGGGCGCACCGCCTTGACGCGCCGCGTATCGCCGACCCCTCTCCCGGTCGTGCAGGAATGGGGCAGATTGACGGCAACAATCAGGTGGATCATCTGCTTGAAGAGGGTGCCCTGGTGCCGGTTGGGGCCGGGCATCTGACCGTGCTGCATACGCCAGGCCATACCGTCGGCAGTATCTGCCTGTATGATGAACTTGGCGGTAATCTCATCGCCGGAGATACGCTCTTTCGTGCCACCTGCGGTCGTACAGACTTTCCGGGCGGCAGTGACGAGCAGATGCGTGAAAGCCTTAAGCGTCTCGCGACCCTACCCGATGAGACGATTGTGTATCCAGGCCATGACGAACAAACTTCCATCGGCTGGGAGAAGCGCTCTGGTATCCTACGCTCCCTTGTAAGCTAGGAAGTACCACATCATATGAAAAACGACACTCGTAGCGGCAGTATTCGTTCCTCGCTGATCCTGATTCTGACGGCCCTGATCTGGGGTTCTTCATTTGTGGGACAACGAGCGGGGATGGAATTCATCGGCCCCTTTCTGTTTATCGCTCTGCGCATGGCACTTGGATCCGCAACCTTGGTTTTGGTCCTCCTGCTTGCTTCACTGGTCATGCGGTCCAGACGGACGAAGAAGCTTGAGCCAACGGTCCCCAAGGAAGCCCTGGACAAAGAGAAAGCCCTGGACAAAGAGAAAACCCTGGACAGAAAGGGATTCCTGGGCGCTCTGATGCAGGACCCCTCATCTGAGGTCGTATCAACAAGAGGTCTGCGGGGTAAACGTCTCATCATTGCAGGGATCTTCTGCGGCTTGGTCTTGTTCTGCTCAAGTGCCTTCCAGCAGGTCGGGATCATTGATGTCGATGCTGGCAAAGCGGGATTTCTCACCACGCTCTACATTGTCCTTGTCCCGATACTGGGCATCGTGCTCAAGCATAAGACTCATTGGAATACCTGGGTTGCTGTCGTGATAGCAGCTTTTGGTCTGTATTTCCTCTGCATGCAGACTGGTCTACGTATCGAACTCGGTGATCTGATGGTGCTTCTCGGCGCTTTTGGTTGGGCCTGTCACATTCTGGCTATCGACCATTTTGTTGCAGGCGCAAGCCCACGTGATGTCCTACGCCTGTGCGCCGCACAGTTTGCCGTATCTGCCCTGCTTGGCCTCATATGCTCACTGCTCTTTGATGGACTCTTCCCGCGTGGGGCCTTTGACTTCCAGGCTCTCCTCGGCGCACTGCCATCGGTTCTCTTCGTCGGCATTCTCTCAACCGGCGTCGCCTTTACCCTGCAGGCCGTCGGTCAGCAGGGGCTCAATCCGACCACGGCTTCACTCATCATGAGTCTCGAGGCAGTCTTTGCCGTGCTCACAGGTATGCTCATCCTGCATGAGGCACTGTCAGGACGTGAGATATTAGGATGCGCCTTGATGCTCGGTGCTTTCGTGCTCTCTCAGCTGTCTTTCAGGAACAAAAGCTCAACGGCCCAGACCTGAGCTGTCATCCCGATCCAGGTCTGTGCTACAGTAGTGCCACTCGTTCCTCAGCTCTTATCAGGGAGGTTACCATGCCCACGATTACCGCCGACGAGCTTCGGATACCCGCCGACGTTTTTCCCGAAGCTCACGAAACCTACATCGACAACTACCTGGCCGCCACACGGGGTACGGGACGTTTGATGCTGTATGCCTGTGACCAGAAGATCGAGCACCTCAACGGCGATTTTCATGGACCGGGGATCGCAGCACAGGACAATGATCCCGAGCATCTGTTCCGTATCGGCTCACAGGGCATCGTAGGGGTTTTGGCGGGCCAGAAGGGACTCGTTGCCCGTTATGCACAGGACTACCCGACAATCAACTATCTCATCAAGATGAACTCCAAGACCAATCTGGTAAAAACATCGCAGGATGATCCCTATTCGCCACAGCTCTCCTCACTGGAAAGCGTTTTGGCACTGCGTGAAGCGGGCGTGAACATCGTCGGCATCGGTTACACCCTTTATCTCGGCAGCGAATATGAGTCGACGATGCTTGCCGAAGCCGGTGAGTTAATCACCGAAGCCCATGCCGCTGGATTGATTGTCGTCTTGTGGATATACCCACGCGGCAAGGCGGTTATCGATGAGAAGGATGCCGACCTGATCGCCGGCGCCGCTGGAGTCGCCCTGTGTCTGGGGGCGGATTTCGTTAAGGTCAATCCACCAAAACCCATAGACGGCGCATCTTCTGCCGAACTTTTGGCGCGTGCCTCCCAGGCAGCAGGACGCACTGGGCTGGTGTGTGCGGGTGGTTCCACCGTTGACGCGAAGATCTTCCTGGAGCAGCTCTACGAGCAGATTCACATCGGAGGTGCTGCGGGCAACGCCACTGGGCGCAACATTCATCAGCGTCCGCTGGAAGAAGCCATTCGCCTGACCAAGGCCATTAGTGCCATCACTCTGGCCGATTACGACGTGCAGGAGGCTCTGGACATCTTTGAGGGCAGGGAAGACTTTAACTAATCGCACCTATCGGGATGAACCCGTAGGTTCCGCAAGGCGTAGGGGCTACCCGTAGGTTCCGCAAGGCGTAGGGGCGGTCAAAGCCCGCCCCTACGCCTTGCGGAACCTACGGGTAGCCCCTACAAATACTGCGATGGGTGGCGCGCGAAGAAGTCGGTACGCGGCGGCAGTTCACGCACCCGATGCTTGCCCGAGTCCACCTCATGGGGAGCGCAGAAGGCCTCGTAGCTCTCAAAGATATGCTCCCAGCTGAAGAATTCCCGGGCCGTGATATCAAGGGCAAGGTAATCGAGGATCATCTGCGTACCGAGAGGTGCGATCGGATGCATGAGTATCGTACAGACGCGGAGCAGGTAGAAGGCAGTACGAAGCACCGCTCTCCGCGCTGCAATATCCTCTCCAGCCTCCTTGATGGCGTCCGACCAATACCTGTTGGCAAAGCGGATAAAGTCATCCATCAGGTGCATGACGACATGCAGTTCCTGGCGATGCATCAGTCGTTCGTATTCGAGTATCGTCGCAGTCGCTCGGCGCCTGACTTCCTCGTCAGCCACGCCCAGAGGGAGATACCCCTCATTGTCTCTGAAGGCAGCATAGAAACAGGAGCGTGCAAGACGGTTGAAGACATTGGTCAGTAACTGCCCCTCTTTGAGCACCGGATCAGCATCATGCTCTCCCGCTGAGGGGTTGAGTGCCTTGGGCGCAAAACTCACCGGCTTTAAACCCAGCCCCAGAGCAAGAAAATGCGCGCGCAGTTGCTCAGGAGTGTAATAGTCGAGCAACTCATCGGCCATCGGTGGTTTGATCGCACCGGAGGAGGAGGCTTTCTTTCCCAAGAACTGCAGGTGATGGTTCGCGACCAGCAGGGACTGCTGAATCTCGCCGTTCTCGGCGGGGGTGCGCGGTTCGTGATCCTCGGGTAGAGCCGCCCAGAGAGCCGTCTGGGCTATTCCATAGAAGTAGATGTTATCCTGCCCGATGAACTGATAGAGGGCGGTCTCCGTATCGCACCAGAAGTCCTCCCAGCGTTGCCCCTCAACCATGGTGCGCCCGGGGTTGAGCGTCTCGATACCCCGATGGCGAGCCTCCAGATAGGCACGGGTGAAGCTGATGGGCGCCCACAGAGATTCTGGCCAACACCAGACCGTCAGACCCTCCACGTTCTCAAGAATGGGCGCAGGAACACCCCAGATGATGTTGCCTGTGATGCGGAAGGGTACGAGGGCTTTTCCCGTGCGATAGCGAATGTCGCGGTCATCCAGTGTGCTCCGTGCGCGATCTCGATCCACAAGAGAGGAAAAGACCAGGGCGAAGGAGTGCTGGCCCTTCTCCGCCTCTCGAAAGGTATGGGATGGCAGCGTGGGCGCGAGAAGATGGTAGGCGTCCTCGAATTCGCTTTTCACGTAGATGATCGGATCGACTAAAAACTCGTCAATGGTGCTGCGTACGACATCCCGGACCGTACCTGATGCGGCAAGTTCATCGACATAGGTCTGGAGTAGGGCCCTGAAAGCCGGCAGGTCAAAGTACCAGTTGGCCACCTCGCGCATCACCGGGCGTTTGCCCGACAGGGCACTGATGGGATTGATGAGGTCGACGGGCAGGTATTGATGGCCGAGGTCGCATTCGTCGGCATAGGCATGCTCGCTCTTGCAGCCCACAACCGGGCAGTGCCCCATTACCTGACGTCCATTGAGAAAGCTCCCAACTTCCTCGTCAAAGAACTGAGCGGTAGCAATCCGATGAAGGTAGCCGCGCTCGTAGAGACGGCGAATGATCCAGTCGGTCATCTCTGCATGAATTTCGGCGGATGCGCCAATCCCCGAACCCTCAAAGATATCGCAGGAAATACTGTAGGCATGCAGAGTGGCGACCTGCGCGTCGTGATTGTGCTGTACATAATCAGTGATACTGCCGTCGAAGCCTTCGGTCTCCACAAGCCTGCGATAACCTTCGTCAATGGGGGAGCCATAGCAGTCGGTGCCGCAGACGAACAGTACGTTCTCCTCGCCGATACGATCGCGCAAGAAGCGCGCATAGGCATCTGCCGGTACAAAGACACCGCCGATATGTCCGAAGTGCAGACCCTTGTTGCCGTAGGGCATGCCTGCGGTGACCAGGGCGCGTTTGGGAAAGTGCGGACGGGCGCTCAAGGGTCTTACATCGGTAGTTCTGGAATCCACTGTGTTCTCCCTGGTACTTTCTGTGTCGCTTTCATGCCGAACAGCTGCGCTTTGATGCGCTATGAGGTACGATTATCGCATACTTGCCCAACGCGAGGGAAAACAGGTGCGCTGTGACAGATTTTGATTTCGAGCAATTCAAGAAAGAGCTTCTTGAGGGCGTTGATAAAACCGCCGACGCCGTCTCAAACGCAGCCCATGGCGCCAGCGAGGAGGTACGACGCTTCAAGCAGTTCTCCGAGTTCGGCCGCGATCTTGCACGGAGTGGCGCAGTGAGCAGTCATGGGGGCAATCTCAGCGAGAGCGACGGCAAGACAATCTGGATCACGCGAACCGGCGCCATGCTCGGTCATCTGCTTCCCGGTGATATCCTCGCCGTTGGCTGGGAGGCATCGGAAAGGGATGCGAACGCCTCGATGGAGCTCCTCGTGCATCGAGCACTGTATCACGCGCTGGACCGCGAGGCTATGGGTGCCGGTCTTGCTTTTGGGCGCAAGGCAATCGTTCATGCTCACAGCCTGCATACCACCTTTCGTTCGCTGGTTGATGATGCCATACGTCCTCTCGATTCAGAAGGTCAGCATGTGTTGGGAGCCGAAATCAGAGTACTCACACCGAACAAGACCGTTGCCAGCGAGGAGGTCGCCCAGATGATGAGCCAGATCATTCACGATGGCGCTCGTCTTGCCGTGGTGCGCGCACATGGTCCCTTCGCCGTTGCCGACAGCCTCGAAGAGGCATACCGTCTGATCTCATGCCTGGAATATTCTGCGCAGATTATCAGCCTGCTTGAGACAACAGGGAGAAAACCCGCGTGAGTTCCTATGCTACAATACGTACGCTTCAAAGAGCTCAGACCATGCCCGGGTGGCGGAATGGCAGACGCGGAGGTCTCAAAAACCTTTGTCGAGAGACGTGTGGGTTCGACTCCCACCCCGGGCACCAGCACACGATATCATTCACATCTTCTGGGGCAGAGAACAGACGGCTTTCATGATGTATCTTGTTCTCCTGACAGGCGGTCTCGCCTCAGGCAAGGGAACGGTTCGCGCTCAGCTTGAACGCCTCGGAGCCCTGAGCCTTGACCTTGATGCTCTTGCAAGGCACGAGCAGGAGGCACCTGCGATCCTTCAGGCCCTACGAGACAGCTTTGGTGCAGATATTCTTGACGGCGACGGAAAGCTGAAGAGGGGACTGTTGGCGAAACGTGCTTTTGCAGATCGCGAGAGCACCGAAAAGCTCAACGCCATCTGCTGGCCCCCCGTGGTAGAGCGCCTGGAGCAGATACTGGGGGAGATAGCTGTCTCAAACGACAACAGATTGGTGGTTATCGAGGTACCCCTGCTCGTGGAATCCGGCGCCCTGCTCGACCGTACACAGGAGGTGCTCACCATCGCGGCTCCCGAAGAGCTACGTCTGAAACGTGCCATTGACCGAGGAATGAACCCCGACGACGCACGACGCCGTCTGGCTCAGCAGGCGACCGACGACGCACGCGCCGCAATCAGCGATACGATCTTTTTCAACGACGGCAGTCTGGCAGACCTTGAATCTCAGGTAAGCACCTGGTACGAACAGCGCAGAGGTGAAGGGGCGTTTTGAATGGCGCAGATGGATGGTAAGCTGTCACCGGAGCAGCTGGCGCAGGGTGTCTTTCGGGTTGTGGCGCCCTATGAGCCCGCTGGCGATCAGCCGCAGGCCATCGAGGCCCTGTCACGCGGTATCGAGCAGGGTTTGCGCTATCAGACCCTGCTCGGCGTGACCGGCAGCGGCAAGACCTACACGATGGCCAAGACCATCGAAGCCATTCAGCGCCCCACTCTGGTCATGGCGCCCAACAAGACTCTGGCGGCCCAGCTGGCCGCGGAACTCAAGGAATTCTTCCCGGACAACGCCGTTGTCTACTTCGTCAGTTACTACGACTACTACCAACCCGAAGCCTACGTGCCAACGACCGATACCTTCATAGAAAAGGACGCATCCATCAACGAGGAGGTCGAAAAACTCAGACACGCTGCGACGGCGGCCCTGCTCTCACAACGCGATGTCGTCGTCGTTGCCTCGGTGAGCTGTATATACGGTATCGGCTCGCCGGCAGACTACGCCGGGATGGCGGTATTTCTCGATATCGATAAGCCCAAAGATCGCGATGCTCTGATCCACGAGCTCATTGACATTCAGTATGATCGCAACGACTACGAGCTGTTGCGGGGGACCTTTCGTGTGCGTGGCGACGCGCTCGATGTCTTTCCGCCGTATGCTGACAACCCCCTGCGTGTAGAACTGTTCGGAGACGAAGTTGAATCGATTACCGAGGTCAGCAGCGTGACGGGCGAAGTTCTCAAGACCTACGATTCCGTGCCGATCTGGCCAGCTTCGCATTATGTGACCGGAC
Source organism: Coriobacteriales bacterium (assembly GCA_031268525.1). Classification (GTDB taxonomy): domain Bacteria; phylum Actinomycetota; class Coriobacteriia; order Coriobacteriales; family UBA8131; genus JAIRXA01. The sequence goes on from JAIRXA010000170.1 coordinate 7,339, forward strand.
GTCAGAAGATCGAACACGCTCTGGGCACCATCCGCACTGAACTTGGCGAGCGACTGCGCGAATTTCGTGATACAGGCAGGCTTCTGGAGGCTCAGCGCCTGGAGATGCGTACGAATTATGACCTGGAGCTCCTCGAGACGATGGGGTTTTGTTCAGGCGTAGAGAATTACTCGCGACATCTCGATGGTCGTGAGCCCGGCGAGCCGCCCTACACGCTCATAGACTACTTCCCTGATGATTTTCTGACCATCATTGACGAAAGTCACGTCACCGTTCCCCAGGTTCGCGGTATGCACGAGGGTGACCGTTCACGTAAGGTGACGCTGACCGAGCACGGATTCCGTCTGCCAAGTGCCCTCGATAACCGGCCCCTGCGCTTTGATGAGTTCGAGCAGCGTATCCCACAGTTTGTGTATGTCTCAGCCACGCCTGGCGATTACGAAAAACGAGTCAGTCAAGCCACGGTTGAGCAGATCATCCGCCCGACTGGCCTCCTCGATCCCGAGATCGTCGTGCGACCGATCCGTGGACAGATCGACGACATCATCGACGAGGCGCGTACGCGCGCGGCCCGCAACGAGCGCATGCTGGTAACCACCCTCACCAAGAAGATGGCAGAAGACCTTACCGATCATCTGCTAGATCAGGGCGTCAACGCCCGTTACATGCACTCTGACATCGGCACACTGGAGCGCGTGGAGATACTGCGCGACCTGCGTCTGGGCAAATTCGATGTACTCGTTGGCATCAATCTTCTGCGCGAAGGTCTCGATCTGCCCGAAGTCTCGCTCGTAGCCATTCTGGATGCCGACAAGGAGGGTTTCCTGCGGAATCACCGTTCACTGATCCAGACCGTCGGACGCGCCGCACGCAATGTATCTGGTCAGGTCATCATGTATGCCGACACGGTCACCGCCTCGATGCGTTCCGCCATCGACGAGACAGGGCGACGACGCGAGCTTCAGATGCGTTTCAACACCGAGCATGGCATCGAACCGGCGACCATTCGCAAGGCGGTCAATGACATCATGGCCTTCGTCGGGGATAGTGAGGGAATGGTCGACGGCGAGAGCGCCGATCGCGTGATGGAGGAGCTCGCCGGCATGGCACGTGAGGAGGTTTTGCGCATCATCGGCTCACTGGAAGACGAGATGGCTGCTGCCGCACGCGATATGGACTACGAGCAGGCCGCCCATCTACGGGACCAGGCCGTCAAACTGCGTGCGCGTATCGAGGGTTCGACGGAAGACGATGCACTCGCACGCCTGCGTAAGACCTCACGAAAATCCGCTCCGCGCCATGGCCGCCGCTGAACGAACCGCAGAGTATCCCCACTGCATTACGGAAAAGTATGCGCTAAAATAAGAGTTTCCAGGTTAACACATGAGTTTTGATGACTTCTCGAGGACTTTCTCCTCCTGAACTCAGATACCCTTTAGAGGGGGGGAGTACGGACTTGAACGACCAGAATCCACGACAAACTCAGGGTTTGTATGAGCCGCGTTTTGAGCACGATGCCTGCGGCGTGGGTATGCTTGTTGACATCAAGGGACGGACGTCGCACAAACTCGTTGAAGATGCGGTCGCGATTCTTGAGTCACTGACCCATCGCGGTGGCGTTGGCTATGAGCCGCTGACGGGCGATGGGGCGGGGATACTCCTGCAGATTCCCGACGCGTTCATGCGACGGGTCGCGGCATTGGAAGGCATCGAATTGCCTACGCCCGACAGGGGGCTGTATGGTGTGGCGATGGTCTTCGCCTCGCCGGATACGACACGCTGTACAAGGACTGTCGAACAGTTCTGTACCATCATCGAGCAGGAGGGTTTAACGACGCTTGGCATTCGTCAGGTACCCGTTTCGCCCGATAATCTTGGCCCCACCGCGCGGGCGGTGCAGCCAAGCATTCTGCAGGTTTTCATTGGTATGCCTGAGGACGCCCAGCTTGAGCGCGACAGCTTTGAACGGAAGCTCTATTTGATTACCAGGCGTTCCATACGGGAGATCCGCAACGGCAAACAGGAAGCTGATCCCTCTTTTTATCTGGCATCCAACTCCTCGCAGACCATTGTCTACAAAGGCATGTTATTGCCCAGTCAGCTCGCTGAGTTCTATCTCGATCTCAAGGACACTGAGCTGGTAAGCGCCATAGCGCTCGTGCACTCGCGCTTCTCCACCAATACCTTCCCGAGCTGGGAGCGCGCGCATCCGATGCACCACATCACCCACAACGGCGAGATCAACACGATTCGAGGTAATGTCAACTGGGTCAAGGCCCGACAGGCGCGGATGTCATCGCATCTGTTCGGAGATACCCTGCCCCGTGTCTATCCCGTCATCAATGAGGATGGCTCGGACTCAGCGATGCTCGACGACTTTCTCCAGCTGCTGGTTCACGCTGGCTATCCGCTCCATCTGGCGGCGATGCTGGCCATTCCGGTACCCTGGGAGGAGAACCTTGAGATGCCCGAGGATGTGCGAGCGATGTTTGAGTATAAGAGCTGTCTCGTGGAGCCTTGGGACGGTCCAGCTTCCGTAGCCTTTACCGACGGACGCTTTGCAGGCGCTATTCTGGATCGCAACGGCCTGCGTCCCTCTCGTTACTACGTGACTTCCGACGATCAACTGATACTCGCGAGTGAGGTCGGTGTGTTGACTATAGACCCCGCAAAAATTGTGAGAAAAGACCGCCTCCGTCCCGGGCGTATGCTACTCGTCGACACCCTGGAAGGGCGCATTGTCGAAGACGAGGAGCTCAAGGCCAGTGCTGCCGCAGAGTTGCCCTATCGTGAGTGGCTCGCCGCGCGGATGCTGCACCTGGAAGACCTGCCCCTGACCGAGGGTACGGGTGATACCTGGCGACATCTGCTGCAGGGGGGCAGAGAGCGTTTCGACGATGGTGCCCTGCCCCAAAAGCAACTCGCCGATCTCCTTCGCCTGGAAGAGCTCATGCAGGCGCCCACTGATGAGCAGGCCGACACGCTTGGCCTGTTGGAGCGCCAGAAGGTCTTTGGCTACACCTGGGAAGAGATGATGCTCGTCTTGAAGGGAATCGCGGAGGAGGCCGATGACCCCATTGCCTCGATGGGCTACGACGCACCTCTGGCCATCCTGTCGCAGCGGCCGCAACTGCTCTACAACTACTTCAAACAACTCTTTGCTCAGGTCACCAATCCACCGATTGACGCCATCCGTGAACATCTCGTGACCTCTTCAATCGTGCATTTTGGTTCTGAAGGCAACATTCTCGAACCCGATGAGAACTGCTGTCGTATGATCAGCCACGACACTCCTATTCTGTCGAAGACCGATCTTCAGAAGCTCAGAACCGTGCATGAGGAAGGCCTTGGGGCGGTCACCTTGCCGATACTGTTTGATGCCCATCGTCCCGGCGCGCTCAGGGAATCCCTGGACGCCCTGTTTACTGCCACCGATGTGGCCGTGGAGCAGGGCTACAACATCATCATTCTCTCGGATCGCGACGTCGATGTGAATCGCGCTCCGATCCCCGCCCTCCTTGCCGTCTCCGGTCTGCATCATCACCTGGTGCGTGCCGGTACGCGAACACAGATCAGCATCGTCATCGAAACCGGCGAGGCCCGCGAGGTACACCACCACGCCCTGCTTGTCGGCTTTGGAGCGAACGCCATCCATCCCTATCTGGCGCTTGCGAGCATCGAGGAGCTCTGTGAGCAGAACCTGATTGCTCTGGATGCCCCATCAGCGGCGGCGAACTACTGCAAGGCTCTGACGAACCATATCGTCAAGGTCATGTCGAAGATGGGTATCTCGACCGTGCGCTCCTACCACGGAGCACAGATATTCGAGGCTTTAGGGCTATCAAGCGAGCTTGTTGATCTCTATTTCACCGATACGGTATCACGCATCGGGGGTATCACGCTTGCCGATCTTGAGGCCGAAACCCTGCGTCGTCACACCGCCGCCTTCGACACGGTGAGCGCAGATGAGCCCCTCAATCCCGGTGGTGAGTACAAGTGGCGAGCGGAGGGGGAGTACCACCTGTTCAATCCCGAAAGTATCTACTATCTCCAGCAGGCAGTGCGTACCAATGACTACGCTCTGTTCAAGCGCTTCTCCTCAAACATCAACGATCGCAGCCGTGAACTCAAGAACCTGCGTGCCTTGCTCGATATTGTCACTCTTGACGAGCCCATCCCCCTTGAGACGGTCGAGCCGGTAGAGAGCATCCTCAAGCGCTTCAAAACCGGCGCGATGTCCTTTGGCTCAATCAGTAGGGAAGCTCACGAGTGTATGGCCATTGCCATGAACAGCATCGGCGCGAAGTCAAACACCGGAGAGGGAGGGGAGCACCCCGACCGTTACGTACCCGGCGAAGACGGGCTCAATCGCAACAGCTCGATCAAACAGGTTGCCTCAGGACGTTTTGGAGTGACCATCCAGTACCTGAACACCGCAAGCGAAATCCAGATCAAGATGGCTCAGGGCGCAAAGCCCGGAGAAGGCGGCCACCTCCCGGGGCGTAAAGTCTACCCGTGGGTTGCCGAGACACGTTTTTCGACTCCCGGCGTAGAGCTGATCTCGCCGCCACCGCATCACGACATCTACTCCATCGAGGATCTGGCGCAACTCATCCACGATCTGAAGAACGCCAATCGCGATGCGCGTATCAATGTCAAGCTCGTTAGCGAGGCCGGGGTGGGTACCATCGCTGTCGGCGTGGCCAAGGGCCTGGCCGACGTCATCGTCATCAGTGGCTTTGACGGCGGCACGGGCGCCGCAGCGCGCACCTCCATCCGTCACGCGGGTCTGCCCTGGGAGCTGGGTGTCGCAGAAACTCACCAAAGCCTGGTACAGAACAAGCTGCGTGACCGCGTGAGCGTGGAGACGGACGGCAAACTGCTCACGGGTCGCGATATCGTCATGGCTGCATTGCTCGGTGCCGATGAGTTCACCTTCGCCACCGCGCCACTGTTGGCTCTGGGTTGCGATATGATGCGCGTCTGCAACATCGACACCTGCCCGGTAGGCATCGCGACGCAGAACCCTGAACTGCGTAGTCGCTTTTGTGGCAAGCCGGAGCATGTGGCAAATCTGATGCGTTTCATCGCGCAGGAAGTGCGGGAATGGATGGCCCAGATCGGTGTGAGGAACTTTACCGACCTGATCGGCCATGTTGAGCTGCTACGCCAGGCCGCTGTCTCTTCGGGCCACAAGGCCTGTGGCGTGGATCTCAGCCGTCTGCTCTTTTCGCCCTCGGTCTCCGAGGAGGAGACCAGACGCCACAACACCCACCAACAGGAGCATCATCTGGAGCGCGAACTCGACCTACGCACTCTGTTGCCGCTGTGTCACAAGGCAATCCATGAAGGCAAGCGGGTCGACTTCAGCCTGCGGGTTTCCAATCGCAACCGTACGCTCGGAACCGTGCTTTCCAGCGAAATCGTACGTACGCATGGTGCGCGTGGTCTGGCAGATGACAGTATCCACCTGCGCCTGAGCGGCTCGGGAGGTCAGAGTTTTGGCGCATTCCTGTCGCCGGGCATCACGCTTGAGCTCAAAGGCGACACGAACGATTATCTCGGCAAGGGCATGAGCGGTGGGCGTATCATCATCGCACCACCGCCGGGTTCGGATTTCGAGGCAGGGGAGAATATCATCCTCGGAAATGTCGCCTTTTATGGCGCGACGAATGGCGAGGCCTATCTCAATGGTGTGGCCGGCGAGCGCTTCTGCGTGCGCAACAGCGGCGTAAAGGCTGTCGTCGAAGGTGTCGGCGATCACGGCTGCGAGTACATGACCGGTGGAGTTGCCTTGATCATCGGTCCAACGGGGCGCAACTTTGCGGCCGGCATGAGCGGTGGTGTTGCCTATGTCTGGGACCGCGACAACAGTTTTGAGCGCAACTGCTCCAAGGGTAATGTCACCCTGACAAAGCTCGGCGAGAAGGATCGTGCGCTCGTGCGCCAGATGTTGGTACAGCACCTCACCTATACCGGCAGCGAACGCGCTCGCGAGCTTCTGAGGGACTTTGAGAGATACAGCGAGCAATTCACGATGCTCATACCCAATGACTACAAGAAGATCATCGATGCCCTTGACGAAGCTCGGCAGCTCGAACTGCCAGAAGGCGAACATGCGCTGTATGCCTTCGAGTCCGTCATCCTGGGCAAGAAGGCCAGTTAGGGGTACGCAGGATGGGCAAACCAACAGGATTTCTCGAGTTCGACCGTCTCGAAGCCCTCAGTCGTCCGATTGCAGAACGATTGACCGATTTTGCCGAGTTTCACACGGTGATGCCCGTGGAGACCCTGACCGACCAGGCGGCGCGCTGCATGGACTGTGGCGTATCCTTCTGCCACGCAGGCATCAGTGTTGCGAATACCTCCATCGGCTGCCCCCTGAACAACCTCATTCCCGAGATCAACGACCTGGTCTACCGGGGCCGTTATGATGAGGCCTACCAGCGCCTATGCCGTACACACCCCTTTCCGGAATTTACCGGACGTGTCTGTCCGGCACTCTGCGAGGGATCCTGCACCCTGGGCGAACATGCCGATCCGGTGAGCGTGAAGGAGATCGAGCACTTCCTCGATCAGTATGCCGCCGACTCCGGGCTGCTTACGCCCCATATCCCGCGCCTGCGCACTGGGCGCAAGGTCGCGATCATCGGCTCGGGTCCTGCAGGCCTGGCCTGCGCCGAATATCTGAATCAAGAGGGCGAGCAGGTCACGGTCTTTGAGCGCAGAGACCGCCCAGGTGGCCTTTTGATGTACGGCATCCCAAACATGAAGCTCGACAAGACCATAGTCGCCCGCCGCATCCAGCTTATGGAGGCCGAAGGGGTGCGATTTGAGCTGAACGCAGAGGTAGGGGAGGGGTTTGACCCCAGAGAACTACTCGATACCTATGATGCTCTCATACTTGCAGGCGGTTCAACACTGCCACGGATGCTCAGCGTGCCAGGCGCAGATCTCATCGGTGTCGTCCCAGCAGTGCGCTACCTTGAACAGGCCACTCGATGCCTGATAGACAAAGAATTCGCGGGCGATGAGGTTCTGAACGCTCAGGGAAAGGATGTCTACATCGTCGGTGGGGGAGATACCGGTAACGATTGTGTGGCAACTGCTCTCCGCCAGCATGCAAAAAGCGTCACTCAGTTTGAGATCGTTGCCAAACCTGTCGTGGAGCGCGCCGCAGATAACCCCTGGCCACTCTGGCCCCGCGTCTTCAAGACCGATTACGGCCAGCTGGAGGCCATTGAGGTCTTCGGCTCTGATCCCCGTGAGTTTGAGACCTCGATTGTCGAGGTGCTCGGTGATGCGAATGGTCGTGTACGAGGCATCAAGACGATGCGCTATAACAACTTCAAGCCGATTGAAGGCACCGAAACCGAACGCCCTGCAGGGTTGATTCTGATCGCCATGGGCTTCCTGGGGCCTGAACGCACCCTGATAGATGCGCTCGGTCTTGAGACGGACGCCCGCGGTAACGTTGCCACGGCATCGGGTAGCTACGCGACCTCGCTTGAGTCGGTCTTCGCCGCCGGCGATATGCGACGGGGTCAGAGTCTCGTGGTGTGGGCGCTCATGGAGGGCCGCAAAGCTGCAGAAGAATGTCATGCCTATCTGAATGAGCAGACATCCAGGTAGAAGACAAAACAGACAGAAACGTCCCCCTGTCCCATTTATTTCCCCGTCCCCTTTGTCACCCTGCGGTTTCGGGCGAGGATTTCGGGCTTTTGTCAAAAACGACGAAGAGCAGAATGCTTGCGATAACGAGTACGGCAGATATGCTGCCAGCAGCAAACAGCTGCGTTGATGAGGAGACGCTAAAACCGAGAAGGCCCGTTACGGCCACGGTAATGGCTGCACAGAAGTAACTTCCGAGGTTGGAAAAACCGATATTGATCGAGAGCGCCAATCCCGATTTCTCTTTGGGGACAAGACTGACGATCTTGGCCATCAGATAGGAGAAGATGATGCAGCTGACCATGCTGATAGAGTAGCCCAGGGTGATGCTGATGAGCGAATGAAAGAAGAATGGGATAAACGCAGCGACAGCAACGATAAACATACAGACAGGGACGGTCCATTTCTTGAAGATCCTGACAATGAATCCTGTCACCAGCCCGAGAATAATCCCAATTGCCATATAGATGTTGTTCGCCATCGAGGACTCGAAGACGCCTCCCAGGGCGAACTCATTGATGATGTAATCGGAATAGGTAATGACCAGGCTGTAACTGCAAACCCAGACCAGGCCGACAAAGAGAGAATAGATCCAGATCTTTGCCGGCAGGCTCCTGATGGATGCCCACATGCTTTCTCGGGGAGCTGCGGCGGTACCCCGACTCGAAGATGCCCCTGGATTGTCTTTGGGGATCAGGAGAAAGCTTGAAATGATGATCGGGATGTAGATCAGGTAGATGAGGAAGGCATTCTGCCATATCTGCGTAGCGATGAGGGCGATTCCGACCGATACCACAAAACCACCCGCGGTGTTTGCGGCCTGGTAGTAGCCTATATAGGCTGGGTGCTTCTCGACCGGCGTATTGTCGGTAATGACTGCCGGCAAGAGTGTCCGAGTAGTACCGCGCATGATGCCAACCAACACCGCGCCGATCTGCAGTACCCAAAGCGGAGCGACGCCCACCCCGAAATAGAGCACCAACCCATTGGCGGCAGCCAGAAACAGACTGATGAGAATGAGCAGCTTCTTTGAAAATCTCAGCGACAGGGGACCGATGATGAACGCAAATATCACCCCCACCAATGAGGGGATCGTGACAACCGTCACCACATCAAGAGGACTGACATCCGGGTAGGCTGCATAGATGAAACCGAGAACGATTATACCGGCAGAGTTGATGAAGTTTTGCAGGCCGGCAATGCAAGCGCCAAGGAGTGCCTTTGTGGAACTACTCATGGTATGACTCCAAATTCATGAAAGATTCGGACCATAGAGCACTGCACGATCGTTTTCCCCACGCCTCGCTGGAAGAGCGTTTCAGATACTAACGGAAGCGCTATGAAATAAGAAATTCCAATGTCGCAATCACATATGACCTACAGGAATGCCTCAAAGAACTATCTTTCGATATCCTTTGGATATCCCTTGTAGGAAAGCTCTGTTTCCTTGATGGCACTGGAAAAGTTTGACCTTAAATAGAGTATCCTGATTGAGGGAAGGTCAGTTAATTTTCATCACCGATCGGGGCCGCCACAGGGCGGCGGGACGGAGTCAATGGTGGATTTCCAGCAACTCAACCACTTCCTCGCTGCGGCTTCTCATCTCAATCTGACTCAGGCATCTGCGGAACTCTATATCACGCAATCTGCCCTGAGCAAGCAGATTGCGACCATGGAAGCCGAGCTGAATCTGCAGCTGTTCATCCGCGGAAAGAGGGGATTGATCCTGACTCCGGCCGGTCAGGTTTTGCAGGAAGAACTTCCTGCATGTATCAATCTCTATCAGAGTATCGTCAAGAAGGCTCAAGACGCCTATCGGGGCTACAGGGGGCATCTGACCATTGCCATCCTGGATGGGCTGCCCTTTCAAAACCTCCTGGCGGAGATTGTTCCCGTCTTCAAGAAGGAATATTCCAATATTGAAGTGAGCTTTGTGCGACGGGGCTATTCACGAATCAGAGACGGACTCGTTGACAAGAGCATCGATGCAGCGGTCATTTTTCAAAGCGACACCCCCCCCCCCCCCGAATTCACGTCCCTTTTGCTGGGCTCAAGCGAACTAACGCTCTTTTATTCGGCTTCGCACCCACTTGCTGACAGCACGGATGTGTCTTTGGCGGATATGCGCAATGCCGTGTTTCTCATCCCAGAAGGTTTTGACAGTGGAATCCAGATAATCGTCGAGCAGGCAAAAACCCTTGATTTCAGCCCTCAGATAAAAGAGGTCGACTGCTTTGTCACCATGGCCCTGGAGGTGGAGGCTGGGGCAGGCGTGGGCCTCATCAGTAAAGACAGCAGCCTGCTGAACAGCCCCCACACCATCAATGCTCGTCTGCTCAGCGATACGACGCAGGAACTCGCCCTGGTCTACACCGACTCGAACAGGAATCAATGTCTGAGAGATTTCATCGGGACCATTCGTGCGGGCATGGCGGCAGCGAGCACAGACCAGCAGGCGCTTCGGTCCTGAAGCCCTACGTACAGACGTCCTGAAGCTCTTACGCGCAAAGTCGTCCAGCTCTGTTTCCGGGGAGGAATACCCCCAGGAACTTCTTTCAGTTTTCGCAGACATTCAGGCACGTTACACTTCCGCCTATATGAGAGAGATATCTTATGACTACTCTGCGAGGTCTCGCAGGGGCTGGTATCTCATGCTCATCATCCGCGAAGAAGAGCAGTGAGGAGGTACCGGGTATGATCACTGAAAAGGAAAACCTGACTATTGCCCTGGACGGAGGTATACCTGAGTGGACCCCCCTGTTCTTCAATGGTGCGCAGACCGTGATGTCGACAGCGATGCAGGATGTTCCGCCAGCTGGGTCTGGCAGAGGCTTGGATTGGTTTGGCGTCGATCAGGTGTCAACACCAGAAACATTTGGCATGTTTACCCCGACCGTTGGCGTTCCACACGTTCTCACCGACATCACACAATGGCGAGATCAGGTGCGCATCCCCGATCTGGAGAGCACCGACTGGGAAGCGGTTGCGAAGAGGGATCTGGAAACCTTTCGGATCGACCGCGAGAACTATGTCTTTGACTACAAGTTCGGAACGGGTCTCTTTGAGCGTTTGCATTATCTGATGGGCTTTGAAGAATCGATGATCGCCATAGCGCTGGAGCCGGATTCGGTGTATGAGCTCATCGGTGCGTTGACTGATTTCTATATTAAACGCGCAGAGATCATCGCTGAATTCTATAAACCCGATTACTTCACGCTGATGGATGATTACACTCATATCAGCGGTCAGTTCATTTCAGGCACGACCTTCGATGCCCTGTTTGCCCCGCATATCAAGCGCATCGTTGACTTTGTTGCAACGACCGACATGAAGTTCAAGCTGCATTGCTGTGGGCGAGCGGAACTGCTTCTCGATAATTTCTATCGAATTGGAATCCGTCGCTTCGACCCTGTCCAGCCCTGCAACGACCTTGCCGACATGCGTCGGCGCTACCCGGATATCTCCTTGATGGGTGGCCTCGATCTGCAGGGCGTCACCGACCATCCCAGGGCAACAGAAGAAGACATCCGTAAAGAGGTTCGGCGTTGTGTTGATGAATACGGTCCACTGGGTGGCTATGTCATGTATTGCTGCACGATCTACAAAGCGGACCCGCAGTCATATCTTCCAGGTGGCAGGATGTTTTTCCTGATGGACGAAGCGTCCAGCTATGCAAAGTGTGTCGCGGGCGCCGCTTGACGGTAGCTGCGAACAGGCGGGACCCGGCTCACTTCCACAGCGCACAGCAGGAGAGGCGGTGTCGGGCACAAGGCACGGCGCAGGGTAGGGGAACATCATATTCTATTCGGAGGTGCTCATATGAAAAGATCAACAAAGGCTTTGATAGGCAGCTGCATCGTCGCCCTGCAGAACATCATCAACTCTGCTGGCGTCATCGTCATGGGTTTCGTCTATGCAGCCTATCCCGATTCGAATCCTCTCGATGTCGTTACGATTATTACGATCCCCTCGTTGGTGGGCGTGGTATTTTCGTTCATCATCGGGCCTCTTTCGCTCAAATTCCCCAAGAAGCCCCTGATCCTCATCAGTCTGTTTCTTGCGGCCATCAACGGCGTTATTCTCTTTTTCGGCGTTGGTGTTGCCCCTTTGTGGGTCTTGCAGATCGGTGCGGTGCTTATCGGCATCATGCGAGGCGTGACACGTACGCTGCTGCCCGCAATCATTACCGACAACTCGGAAAAGGAGAAACACGGTACCTACCTGGGATTCTACCAGTCCGCAATCACGGCAGGTGGCTTCCTTGTCTCTGTGGGCATTGCCTTTCTGGCCGCTGAAGTATGGCAGAATGCCTTCCTCATCTACCTGATCTATATTCCGATCATCATTGCAAGCTTCTTCTTCCTGCCCAGCGATAAACCCCAGACTGGAGAGATCGAGGAAGTAGCTGCGACAGAGCCACAGGCAAAGCCGAAGGAAAACATGTGGACATCGATCAAAAGCCTGCCTGTCAGGGTATGGATCTATTCAGTATTTGCCGGCCTTGTCTGGGTCGCCTATTACTGCATTGTGATTACCTATTCAGACTACATCATCAATGAGTTTGCTCTGGGAGGAGTCTTCGAGTCGACCATGGCAAACAACATCTACATGGCGGTTGGCTTTATCCTTGGCCTGGTTACCGGAGTGATCATCAAGCTTTTGAAGAAATGGACCGTTCCGGTCTGCATGCTTCTGGTCGCACTCGCGAACTTCCTGCCTTTCTTCAATCATTCGTTCATAAGCATCACCCTTGCCTACTCACTCAGCATGGTTGGAAACGTTGTCTGCACCTACATTTGGGCCAAAACCGTTGAACTGGTTCCGAAGGAAAAGTCGGGCCTGGCAATGTCCATCAATACCGGCTTCTCAAATCTCGGCAGCTATTTCTGCGCCGTGATAACGGTAACCGTGGTAGGCCTGGTTGGTTTTCAGGTCTCCTCGTCAACACAGCTGTTTGCGGCTGGTTTGATCTCAGCAGTAATGGTCATTATCGGATTCCTGATCTTTGTCGTCATGGACAAGGGCAGGAAGACCGAGCCTGAGGCGCCAGAAACTACCGCCTGATCAGACAAGGCCATGATCCACCATCCCACTGTTCCTGTGAGAAGCGGGAGCAGTGGGATTGGTATTTTCGGCCGAGCGATAGTTGTCGGCGAAGGTTCGGAGAAGGCGCACGGGTGTGGTGTAGCACGTGCGTGGTGGGGGCGTGATGCGCCACGCATGCGTGATGTGGGCGAGTCGTAAAATCAGCGCTCTGGTTTTCTATGATAAACTTGCAGCGTGAGTATCGACGACAACATCGAATACCGTAACTCCACAGGCAGACGCAGTATTACAGACGCAGGATTGAAAGCGCAGTTGCAGACACATTGAGCAAAGATCGAGAAGGCAACGGTGGCTGGAACGACAGAACAGGAAGCGGCGAACGAATGGGCCGCCTGCTCCTGTATTTCTGCTTCCTTCTGGCAGTGTTCGCCGGACTGTTTGGGCTGACCTCAAGCCCGATCAGTGAGGTCGGTAGTACAGGCGAGCTGGCGACTTTCGACTTTGACTCCAGCATTGCACGCGTTGAGGCCAGCGCCTTTGAGTGGTACCCCGACGCGCTCTACACGCCCGAGGATTTTGCCACGGGCATATCCGAGGCACCTCAGCCGATAGACCGACGCACGGAGCAGTACGGCACCTATCGCCTTGTCGTACACCTTCCCGTCGGGCAGGTGTACGGCCTGAGCGCCTACAGTGCTACCTACGCTCAGGAGCTGTGGATAAACGGCGAGCTGCTCTCGCAGGTCGGTATGCCCGGCATCGACGCCGCGACCACCGTCCACAAGACGGACTACTACACCGTCTACTTCACGGCAGGCGAAGGCCCCACCGAAATCATTATCCAAAGGGCCGATTTTGCTCATTCTCAGGGTGGGCAACTCTACCCGCAGTACCTGGGGCAGCAGGAGCGCATCGCCACCATGGTGGGCGCCCTGCAACTTCGCGGCGGTATCATCGTGGGCTGCATGTTGGTGGCCGCACTGCTGCTGTTGGGTTTTTTCCTCTTCCTGAAAGGTCACCGGCAGTTTCTGTGGTTTGCGCTGTGCTGCCTCATGGTGGCGGTGCGCACCCTCTTTACCGACCACAAACTGATCATGCTGTTCTTTCCCAACATGGACTGGCAAATCTCCCACCGGGTGGAATATATCGCCACCCTCGGTCTGGTGGTCTTTTTCATTCTGTATATGAACACCATGTTTGGTCGTCGGCTGCCGCACGCCTTGAGCATGGGCGGGCTGGCGCTGTGCGGTGTATGCCTGCTGGTGATTGTATGCGCGCCGTCCCCCATATACACCCGCCTTATCCCGTGGGCGCAGGTCTTGGGTCTCGCCTACGCTCTGGCGGTGTTTATACTGGTACTGCGCCTGATGCTGAAGGAATGCAGGTATCGTGGCCTTGAGCAGGGGCTTGTACTGTTCAGTATTCTTGCGCTTGCCTCCCTTGTGCTGGCAGACATCGTGCGCTACCGCTTTACCGGCCAGTTCGACGACCTCAACCTCACACAGTTGGGCATGATAGTCTTTACCTTTGCAAATATGCTCGCTCTGGTACTCAATTTTTCTCGCACCGAGAGTGCGTTGGCTGAGACGCGTCGACAGGCCGAAGAACTGGAACGACTGGAGCAGATGCGCCACAGCTTTCTGTCAGACATCAGCCACGAAATGAGAACGCCGCTCACCGTAATAAGCAACTATGCCCAGTACACACGCATACAGCTCGACGACGGCACCGCCGACGAGGACACGAAGCAAAACCTGCTCACCATCACGCTTGAGGCGCAGCGCCTCTCCCTGCTGGTGCAGCAGTTGCTTTCTGAGCAGCTGGAACAGGCGGGCACCATCGGCGCGGAGCAGGTGGTGCCGGAAGAACTGATCTCCCGTGTTGCCGCACTGTGCAGACCCATCCTTCAGAAGAATGAAAACCAGCTGCACACGGATGTGTCGCCTCAGTGTCCGCCCCTGCGGGCCAACCTCGACACGATGGTGCAGGTGCTGGTGAACCTGTGCGTCAACGCCAACCGCCACACTCACGGCGGCCATGTATCCATTACTGCGCGGCAGGAGGGTGAGGCGGTTGCGCTGTCTGTGAAGGATACCGGAGAAGGCATCCCGCCCGATCTGTTGCCGCAGGTGTTCGATCGGGGCGTGAGTGGCGATGGGGAGACCGGACTGGGCCTCGCCATCTGCAGGGAGGTGGTCGAGTCCTACGGGGGAGAGATCGGAATAGAAAGTGAGCCTGATGTCGGAACACGTGTATGGCTCTCGATTCCGATTTTTCAGAGTATTCAGACCTGAGACTCAAGAGCGAAGAATGAGGGGAGTGGGGGAGTGGTCGCTATGGAAAAGAAGCCGTGTGATGAGGAAGCTCCGGTCATCTTACTGGTTGAGGACAACCTTCATATCCTCAAGGTCAACCGGGCAATGTTGGAGAAGTTTGGCTACCGGGTGCTCTGTGCGAGGACGACAGCGGAGGTTCGCACCCTGATACGGGAGCACACCTGCGATCTTCTGGTGTTGGATATCATGCTGCCTGACGGTGACGGCAGAGCGCTCTGTCGCGAGTTACGTGCCCCACAGGACGCACCTCGGGGAAGATCTTACAATACAACTCAGACACCACCGTCGAGCACGTCGCAGGACGTATCCCAGAGCACGCCTTGGGATACCACCACCCTACCCATCCTCTTTCTGAGCGCCAAGGGCGAGAACAGCGACAT
The DNA here is from genome assembly GCA_031268525.1 of Coriobacteriales bacterium. Taxonomy (GTDB): domain Bacteria; phylum Actinomycetota; class Coriobacteriia; order Coriobacteriales; family UBA8131; genus JAIRXA01. The sequence goes on from JAIRXA010000170.1 coordinate 22,772, forward strand.
CGTGGCGGGTCTGCGAGCAGGCGGCGACGACTATCTGGCCAAGCCGTACAGTCTGTCCGTGCTGCTGGCGCGCGTTGAGGCATTGTTGAGGCGGGCAGAAAAACATCCGCCCCTCTCATCTCAACAGGTGTTGCGACGCGGGCTGCTCACGTTGGAGATTGCGGCAATGCGCGCACTCGTATACGGCAACGACCTTCTCTTGACGCCCAAAGAGTTCCTGGTATTGCTGGCGCTGGTAGAAAACGAGGGCAGGACGCTCGGCAGGGAAGCTCTCTACCAAAGGGTATGGGGTCAGCCGATCGAGGGCGACAACCAGGCACTCTACGCCGTCATCTCGCGCCTGAAGAAGAAACTGAGCCCCTACGCCGACAGCATACGCCTGATGGCAGTCAGGCATGACGGATACCGGGTGGAGATGGGAGAGAATTAAATATCACTGCGAAACTGACAATTCTGCAAGTTTCGCTCACTTTTCATCGACTGTTCAGGCCCCCTGAATGACCGGTCTCTATACTGGAAAATGGGCAGGATACCTCCCAAAAGAATATTTCTTTGGGCTTGCTGCCCTGCTCTTTCTGGTGCAATTCCATGGGCATTTGCTCGCGGGAAGAAGGGGGTAGTGAGCATCATGCAAAAGAAAAAGGTCACGGAAACGAGAAGGTTCGGGAGCTCTGGGACAAAGCCCGGAAAGCGCCTGCTGGCCATGCTTCTGACGCTGATACTGGCCTGTTCGATGCTGCCGACTGCGGCGCTTGCAGAGAATGCCGCCGCCGAACCCGACGGGGTGTCACCTGCGCCAGCCGACGGCGAGACATCTGGCGAGACCCTCGACGTGGCGCACACAGCGTCTGCTGCTCAGCCGGGCGAATATCTCCTGGGCGCGGAGCTTGGAGCTGAGCCTGAGCCCGAAACTCCCTCAACCGAGACTCCCGAGTCCGAGGCTGAAACTCCTTCAGCCGGGACCGTACGTGAAACCGAAACTCCCTCAGCTGGGACTCCCGGGCAAGAAGGCGATGATCTGGGGTCAACCGAGGCACCTGAAGCACTCACCCCAACCAACGAAGGTAGAGGCAACACACCCAGCGAGCTTGCGCCAATGGCCGCGCCCAGTGATATCGGAACCCTTGCGGCGGGCGACTACAATGCAGGAGACATTGCGGTAATCAACGCCATCATCGACAATAACGGCCTGCAGTGGACAAAGGCCAGCCCCGCTGACGGCAGTTTCATTCCCGCCGACTGGTGGCCGGAGACAAGCGCTGGTCCTGGCATTACCTGGTCTGAAGATGCAACAGATAAACGAATAAGAATCTTGCGCATATACTCCCAAAACCTCACTGGAACGTTAAATGTGAGCGGACTTGCGGAACTGATAAATCTTAACTGCCTGAACAACCAGCTGACAGGTGTGAATGTGTCAGGCAATACCTCGCTTGACTATCTCAACTGCTCAAACAACTGGCTTACGGCTCTGGATGTGTCAAACAATACCTCGCTGAGCTATCTCACCTGCACAAACAACGGCCTTACGGCTCTGGATGTGTCGCACTGCAGGCTTTACTCGCTCGACCTCAACGAGAACCCGCTCCAAAGCATCAAGCTGTCAGACCGCTCCGAGATCCGGATAGCAACGGAGCCTGCGGGAGCCGGCACGGTGGTTGTGACCGACTTCAAGTGGGACAGCATCGCACAGGACTTCACGCTGCTCGCCTATGATGGCGACGACAACGACGACAAGGGTTTCAGGCAGTGGACGTATGGGTTTGAGAACTTACCGACCACCACCGAGTTTGACAATCCTGCCACGTTCAGGCATTACGGCTCTGTGATCATGATAGTGACGGCTCACTTTGGGGACCTGCCCATCTACGATTTGGGCGACATTGCGGTGGTCAACGAGCTCATTGATAACGGCGTCTTGCCGTGGGAAAGGGCACCTGAGGATGGCAGCGCCATTCCTGATAACTGGGACGGTATGAGCTGGTCAAGTAGCACGTACCATAAACGGTTAACGGGCTGGACCATATACCCAGAACTGTCCGGAACGGTCAAGCTGAGCGGACTGACCGCGCTCCGTACGCTTGTCTGCAACAACAATGAACACACGAGCCTTGACGTGTCCGGCTGCGTTGCGCTCACCTCTCTCACCTGCAATAACAACCTTAAACTGAAGAGCCTTGACATATCCGGCTGCACCGCGCTCCAGACGGTGAATTTCAACAACAACTCGCTTGTCATCCTCAGATTAACGGGCGGAACAGTGCACATTGACGTGCCGGAGCCGCTGTGGGGTACGGTGAGGACCGCGGGCTTCAGTGCGTCTGAAAAGAAGCTCAGCCTTACCGCCACCGCGCAAAGCGGCTACACCTTTACGGGATGGACGGGCATAGACGCCGACACCATGACCGCCAACCCTGTTGCCTTTGTGGTTTCCGGCACCATGAACGTAACGGCAAACTTTGCGCCTGTGCTATACCACCCAGACGATGTCGCGGTCATCAACACGCTCATTGCGCACAACAATCTGGGTTGGACGCCAGTCAGCGCAAATGGAACTACTCACCCCATCGACTGGACAGGCGTTACCTGGTCAGACGACGCCCGGTATAAGAGGATAAGGGCTCTGGACCTTTCCGACTGTAGCCTGGAGGGCGCAGCAGACATAAGCGGGCTTGCTGCACTTACTTCTCTGGACTGCTCACGCAACGAACTCGCAAGTCTTGACGTGTCAGGCTGCGCCGTGCTTGAAACGCTTGACCTCAACGGTAACCCGCTCCGACACCTCAAACTGCAAGACGGGAACGAGCTACAGATAGGGATCGTGTCGCAGGACGACGCATCGCAGGACGATGCCACGGTGCGCGTGACTGCCTTCACCCTGTCTGACAGAAGCATTACGCTTAAAGCGGAGGGTGGCGAGGCAGGTCTGCAAAATTGGCGAGGACTCGACAGCACGGCGGGCAGCAAGGATAATCCCGTTACCTTTACGATTGTCGGCGTTATGAGCGTGACGGCGTATTTCGTGTCATACTCCGCCTTTGACATTGCGGTCATCAACCGCGTTATTGAAAATAATGGTTTGGAGTGGACAAAGGCCAGTCCTGCTGACGGCTCCTACGTTCCCAACGATTGGGGAGGCGTCAGTTGGTCAGGCGATACACTCGATAAACAGATAACGAGCTTGTCCATAAACACCAATAACAGTGCGCAGAAGGACCTGACCGGCGCCTTGGACCTGAGCGGGCTTGTCGCGCTGACCTATCTGAATTGCGATGCCAACCAACTTGTGAGTCTTGACGTGTCCGGCTGCGTTGCTCTGACCGAGTTGCGCTGCTCCAGCAACCAACTCGCAAGCCTTGACATTGTCGGCTGCACCGCGCTTGATGGACTGTACTGTTTCGACAACCAGCTTGAGAGCCTCGACGTGTCTGGTCTCAAGGCCTTGAGGTATCTGTACGGCTACAACAATCAGCTTACAAGCCTCAAGGTATCCGGCTGCACCGCGCTTGTCAGGTTGTACTGCTACAACAACCGGCTCGTAGACCTTGACGTGTCCGGTCTCGATGCGCTGTTTGATTTTCGCTGCTATGACAACCAGCTTGAGAGCCTTGATGTGTCCGGTCTCGACGCGCTGGACGACCTGGAGTGCTATGACAACCAACTCACGAGCTTGGATGTGTCTGGTCTCAAAGCGCTGACTCAAATAGTCTGCGACAACAATAAACTTACGAGCCTTGACGTATCCGACTGCGCTGTACTGCGCTATCTGAAGTGCGAGAATAACCAACTTGCGACCCTTGACCTGTCTGGTCTTGCCGCGCTGCGTTCGCTCTACTGTGTCGGCAACCCTGTACAAAACCTCATACTGCCAGCCGGACACGAATTGTTGACAGCGGTAGACCCAGAGGGAAGCGGCACGGTGTATGTTGCCCAGATAGATGCCTCCCTGCTCTATCCTGCGGTGCCCGTCAACAATGCGTGGGTCACCCTCACTGCAACGCCTGAAAGCGGATACGCCTTCAAGGAGTGGACGTGGACGGGCGTGGAGAACGCCAGCGTCACCGGTAATTCTGTCCGCTTTCAGATTCCTTCTCAGAACATGACCGTAACGGCTCACTTCCGGGGGCTACCTTATCATCCGGACGATGTTGCGCTTATCAACGGCATCATCTTGAACAACGGTTTGGACTGGACCCTTGCCAGCCCCGCTGACGGCACGGCTGTTCCCAGCGACTGGACGGGTGTCCAGTGGTCGAGCGATGCTCGGTTCAAGCAGATAACGAGTCTGGATATATCCGGCTGCGACCTTAAGGGTGCGCTGGACGTGAGTGGGCTTGTCGAGCTCAAGGCCTTAGACTGCGATGGCAACCGGCTCACAGGTCTGGATGTGTCTGGCTGCGCCGCGCTTGAGGCACTCAGCCTCAGCGGTAACCCGCTGCAAACCCTCAAACTGCAAGACGGGGACGAGTTGCAGATAGAGGTGCTTCCGTCGGGAGGCGGCACGGTGATGACCGGTGCTTTCAACCTGTCCACAAAGGGGCTCACCCTCACCGCCATCGCCGAAGGCGGAGGCAGCTTTACGGGGTGGACAGGCGCTGCTGTCTCGACCACAAACCCCGTCTCGTTCAACATCTCCGGCAACATGACCGTGACGGCTGGGTTTGAGAGTTCTCTCTACCATGTGGGTGACATCGCGGTCATCAACGCCATCATCGAGGATAACGGCTTAAACTGGACAAAGGCAGACCCTGCTGATGGTTCATCCATTCCCAGCGACTGGGTGAGTGGGCTCTCACGCGTCGTCTGGTCAACCGATACCCTGAACAAACGGATAATGAGTCTGGATATATCCGGACGCACCTTGACCGGAGCGTTGGACGTGAGCGGGCTTACCGCGTTGACCGCCCTGTACTGTTCCAACAACCAGTTTACGAGCCTTGACGTGTCCGGTTGCCGCGCGCTGAGCTATCTGAGTTGTGCTGGCAACCAACTTGTGAGCCTGGACGTATCCGGCTGCGACGCGCTGTCTACTCTGAGTTGCGGCAGCAACCTGCTGACGAGCCTTGATGTGTCTGACTGCCGCACGCTGAATATACTGGAATGCCAGAATAACCAACTCACGAGCTTGAAGCTCTCAATCAATCTTGCGTTGAGGCAGTTGCTTTGCCAAGACAACCAGCTCACGAGTCTGGACGTATCCAAGAACAGCGCACTACGCTATCTGTACTGCCAAAATAACCAACTCACAAGCCTCGATGTGTCGATGCTTCCCGTGTGGAGCGGCTCTGCCTCGACCTACGGACTGAGTTGTGCCGGCAATCCGCTGCAAAGCCTCAAGTTGCAGGCGGGCAACGAATTGTACCTGCCGGTATCTCCATCAGGAACCGGTGCGGTGCACGTGAGTACGTTCAATTACGGCGCGAATGCCAATTCCATCGTCTACTTGACTGCCACCGCAGAAAGCGGGTGCAACTTTACCGGATGGACGGGCGCGGTGAGTGGTACGGACAACCCCATCCGCCTTACGCTCTCAGGCTCTATGACCGTGACGGCAAATTTTGAGGGCACACCCACACCTGTCCTCTACACCCTCACCGTAACGGGTGGTACGGGCTCGGGAAGCTATGAGGCGGGTACGGTCGTTCCCGTTTCTGCAGGCACACCCCCTTCGGGCAAGGTCTTTGAC
>JAIRXA010000172.1 GCA_031268525.1 Coriobacteriales bacterium
TCAAGCGCTCTGGCGAAACGCTCCAAACTGGGTCTAAGCCGCATCATATAACTGTTTTCATAGTCGATGTAGTCTTGTAACAATAGAAAGAATAGGTATCTATGCTCGCCGAGTCTTGATCCAATATAACTATGTGTGATAAACACTCCGTTCCCTCCCTAATAACTGTTTGCAGTCGTCGTTTACACATTATACCTAGTTAAACAGGCGATAGAACGCCAAGGCTCGACAAGTTGGCTTGCCCGCGATCCTGTTAATTGTCAGTCTGAGATTGTATGTTGCACGAACTCTGTCCTTCTGACCTTGAGCGACAGCTTAGGTGCATTGCTTGCTGCCCGGACAGCCGAAATGAGTAAGGTCCCCGTGCTGGTGCGCTATATGGACGACGACCACCGTCATAGCGGTGAGCGTACAGGCAACAGATCACTCCAGCAAATCGGAGTGCGAGCCCGTGCGCCTGAGATAGATTACGTCTTGGTCATCAAAGGTATCGGGCTCGTAGAGCAAAAGCCAGTCAGGTTTGATGTGAACATCAAACTGGCCTTTCCTCTTTCCTTTAAGTTCATGCTTCCGGCAGCTTTCCGGCAATTCCTCTCCCCTTGCAATCCTATCCACAACACGATCAAGCAGTGCCATATCAAGTCCGCGTGCCTCCAGCCGTCTCAGGTCTTTTTTGTACTTGCCCGTTGGGATTAGCGTTGCTGCCATTAAACATCATTTTCCTGGCGCAACTCGCTGTGGCTGGCAAATCCTTCGAGTTTTCCTGAGCGAAGCTGCGACTTGAGCGAGGCAATCTCTGCTTCCTCTTCATCGTCAATCGGATAGTACTGCGCAGTGTCAAAAGGGTAGCCGCCCTCCGCATTGAAGGCATGGACAAAGGTTCTGATTGCAGCAGCTGGATCAGTGCCGTTTCTCCGCGCGACCTTGGCAAACAGTGTCTTTTCGTCAGCAGGTACCCTTACGCTCAAGTTTTCCATTACAGCATCAGCCATTCTCATACTCCTTTTATATGCTTTGTAGGCATAGTATACATCAAAGTGGTGGCCTTGGTGTCTTTCGCACATCAACAACAAATGCGGACAATCCCGTAGGTTCCGCAAAATGTGTCGGTGGGGGTAATCCCGCAGGTTCCGCCAGGTGTAGGGGCGGGCTGGAGAAGGGAAGTCTTACGTACCCACGCGGGCGGTCAAAGCCCGCCCCTACGGTCGTCCAACAAATGTGCCTTGCTCACGCGGGCGGACAAAGTCCGCCCCTACGAAGAGCACAACACGGGGTCCGCTCCTACGGTCGTCCAGCAAATGTGTCCCAAACCTACCTTGGGGGCAAGGCGCCGAGCTGATCCTTGAGCAGGACGTCGTGAGCACCGCCCTCAACGATGGAGGTCGATGATATCTGGGTCAGGCGGGCCTTCTGTTGGAACTCCGCAATGTTCAATGCCCCACAGTTGCACATCGTCGAGCGCATCTTCGCCAGAGTCAAGGCAACATTGTCTTTAAGCGGACCGGCGTAGGGCACATAGGAATCCACGCCCTCCTCAAAACTCAGCTTGGAGGCGCCGCCGGCATGATAGCGCTGCCAGTTGCGCGCGCGCGCCGAACCCTCGCCCCAGTATTCCTTCATATAGTTACCGTTGACGGTAACCTTGGCTGTCGGGCTCTCGTCAAAACGCGCAAAGTAGCGGCCCAGCATCATAAAGTCGGCGCCCATCGCTAAGGCGAGTGTCATATGATGATCATATACGATGCCACCATCTGAACAGATCGGAATGTAAATTCCTGTCTCAGCGAAATAGCGGTCGCGCTCATCGGCGACTTCGATAACGCTGCTTGCCTGGCCACGTCCAATGCCTTTCTGCTCGCGGGTGATGCAGATCGATCCCCCACCGATACCCACCTTGATGAAATCGGCCCCAGCTTCGGCCAGAAAACGAAAACCTTCACGGTCAACAACATTACCTGCACCAACGCGTACTTCATCGCCAAAAGTACGCTTCACCCAATGCAGGGTGCGTGACTGCCACTCGGTAAAGCCCTCAGAGGAATCGATGCATAACACATCGGCACCAGCGGCCAACAGCGGCCCCACACGATCTTCATAGTCATGGGTATTGATGCCCGCGCCCACCAGATAGCGTTTATGCCCATCAAGATTTTCCAGCGGGTTTTCTTTGTGCGAAGCATAGTCCTTGCGAAACACCATATACAGCAGGCAGTCATCATCGTCGACCACCGGCAATGCGTTGAGCTTGTGATCCCAGATGATGTCATTGGCCGCGGATAGGGTCGTGCTCTTTGGAGCGATGATCAGGCGGTCTCGAGGCGTCATGAACTCCGAAACCCTGACATCAAGTGGGGTACGGCTGGGCCGATAATCGCGACTGGTGACGATGCCGAGTAGCCGTCCGTGCGCCGAGCCGTCGTGGGTGACCGGCATGGTAGAGTGGCCGGATTGTTCCTTTTTCTCTATGACGGTCGCCAGCGTATCATTTGGCGAGACATTGGAGTCGCTGACGACGAAACCGGCCTTGTAGTCCTTGACGTGCGTGACCATTGCCACCTCGTCTGCGACACTCTGCGAGCTGAAGATGAAGGAGAGGCCGCCTTCACGCGCTAAGGCGATAGCCATAGTGTCGTCGGAGACGCTTTGCATGATGGCCGAAACCAGAGGGATACGCAGCGTCAGGGCTGGAGTATTGGAGGCAGCATACTTGACGAGCGGGACGGTAAGATCGACTGACGAAGGGATGCAGTCAGCCGAAGAATAGCCGGGTACCAGCAGATATTCGTTGAAGGTGCGGGCCGCCTCGTCATAGAAGAATGCCATGTGACGCTACTCCAATCCATCCGTATAGCCAACGTTCACATGCGAAGCATCGCAGAAGGGCTTATTGCGCGACGCACCACAACGACAGAGTGCATACCGGTTACGCAATTCGTACTCAAAACCCTCCGAAGACAGCAAGGGAATGCCACCCTGCACAAAGAGTGGCGCACTGACCTCACGCTCTGGATCCTGCAAGATCGAAATCGAGAGCTCCAGGGTCGGTTCGATCGCCGCATGATCCCTGAGTTTATCATGCTGCACCAGACGTCCGGCGGGACAATCGTTAGCCGCTTGGATGGCGTCGGCGCGCGCTTGAGGATCGTCGCTTTCCTCGGTCAGGGTCCAGACCTCCTTGCCTGCACGATGGCAGAAGCGGACAAAAGCACAGCGGTTGTCGTCGTAGAGATCCAGGGTTGGTCCCTCAAAGACTTCAACGCGCTCATCAAAGGGCTTGGTTGAGGCCGTTTCGGTACCGATAAAATGCGCGCTCACGTGTGAGCCATCGCAAAACGGCGGGTTCTTGGAACGCCCACAGCGACAGAGCGCGTACGTCTCCCCTACCTCAAAAACACGACCTTGCTCATACACCCGTTCGTGGCCTGCACTGACCATGATCTTCTCGTCGAGCGGTACCCCACCCGCCACGATGTAGGGGCCGTCCTTGAGGATGGTGATTTTCCTGTCGCCCATGATGCACCTTTCTCTCCTTGTCAGGCGGACTGATGGCCGCCCCTCCCCGTATGCGTCCCTGCAAATCATGCCTGCTCAAGCGGGCGGACAAAGTCCGCCCCTACGCCTCGCGGAACCTGCAAATTTGGCCGCTCCTACACCTGGCGGAACCTACAAATTTGGCCGCCCCTACACCTGACGAAACCTACAGGCCTACGTGTCCGTTCGCTCATTCCAGATTCAGGCGGTTCGCCAGGGAATGGTGCATGAACGCATAATATGCGACAATCAGGGCACCGCCGATAAACAGGCTGACGACTGAGGTCGCGAGGTAATAGTCATAGAGCTGGGTTGTAGAGCCCAGATACAGAAAACTCAACATCGACCCATCACCGGTAAAGGTCGCAACCGCCGCATCGCCTACCGATCCAATGATAGATGTCACAATGTTGACAGCAAAGATCAGGCCGACGGCCAGAGCGACTCGATGCTTTTTAGCCCAAGCGCATCCACCAGCCAGACAGGCATAGACGCAGAGCAGCTGACCCAGGGCACCGACGCTTACGGCAAGCGGATACACGACGAGAAGCAGGGGGCTGTACCGAGTAATGTGCGAGAGGGAAATTTCCAGAGATTGAACGAGATCGAGGTTGATCAGCCCTTCGTAAGCCAGACCAAAGAAGTAGACAATCCCGATCCCCAGCAGCATCACCAAGCCGTTGATCAGCACCCAGATGAAGCCTGAGACCGTCTTGGAGATGATGTGCTGATTGACCGTCGCTGGCAGAGTCATCGTCAGATAGCCCTCGTCGCTGTAGATATTGAGATAGAAATGGCGCGCGACCAAAAACAGGGTCATAAAGAAGCCGGCGAGGAGAACCGCACAAACAAGCAGCACACCGAGAACGCTCATCGACCCCAACAGATCAAGAGCACCTGAGCCATAGAAGGAGTTGCTCCCATAGTTCGTGCGCATGGTAATGGTTAGACCGATCGAGACAAGTATACAGACGCCGAGAACGCCAATCTGTACGGGTAGCAAAACCCGTGCCAGGGCCAACAGATCGTATTTGACCAGTTTACCGGACATAGAAAGCCTCCCGAAAATAGGCATCCAACGAAGCAGAGCCCTGTGCCTTGACCGCCGCAACCGAAGAGCAGGCAGCCACATTGCCGTAGTGCAGGAGCACGAAGTCATCCAACACGCTTTCCACATCAGCAATCAGATGTGTGGAGATAAGTATCGACGCGCTGCGGTTGTAATTACCGACAATTGTGCGCAGGATGTAGTCGCGCGTGGCCGGATCAACCCCGGCGATCGGCTCATCAAGGAGATAGAGATGAGCGTGGCGCGACATCACCAATACCAACTGCACCTTCTCCTTCGTCCCCTTGGACAAGGTTTTGAAGCGTGCGGTCAGCGGTACCTGCAGACGCGCAAGCATGTCGAGGGCCACCCGTCGGTCAAAGTCGCGATAGAAGGTTTCGAAGAAGTCAAGGCAATCCGATATCCGCATCCAAGCGGGAAGATAGTTGCGCTCAGGCAGATAGGAGACGATGGCTTTCGTCTGCGGACCGGGAAGCATGCCCCCGACGAGAACCTGACCCTGCGTTGGTGTCAGGAGCCCGGCAGCCAGTTTGATAAGTGTGGTCTTTCCGGAGCCGTTCGGCCCGAGCAGGCCGACGATGCGCCCGGGTGGCAAGCTGAGCGTGACACCATTGAGTGCCAAGGTGCCACCGTAGGTCTTGGTCAAGCCCTGACATTCCAGGATCGCAGGCATCTCAATCCTCCCAAACGCTCAGAATTTTCAGCCCTCCCAGGCTGTCTCGACACTCCGTGCCCCTTCGCCTCTTCCCCTGTCGATCTCAGCTCTCCCAAGGATCGCCAGCATCGGTGGCGCGAATCTGTGCCCGCTTAATCTTACCACCTATCGTCTTGGGAAGTTCGGTGGCATACTCGACGATGCGAGGGTACTTATAGGGCGCTGTTGTGGCCTTCACATGCTCCTGTAACTCCCGAGTCAGCGCCTCGCTTGCCTCAAAGTCCCGTGCTAAAACGATGGTTGCCTTCACCACGCTGCCACGCACCTCATCGGGGGCGGCGGTGACGGCGCATTCCACAACGGCGGGGTGGGCAATCAGTGCGCTTTCCACCTCAAAGGGACCTATTCGATAGCCGGAACACTTGATGACGTCGTCGTTGCGCCCGACAAAGGTGTAGTAACCGTCCGGATCGCGCCAGGCAACATCATGCAGATCGTAGTAATCGCCACCGAGGGCTTCTCGCGTCTGGGATTCGTTGCAGTAGTAGCCCACAAACAAGCCGGGAGGATAGGCCTCCTTCAGGCGCGTGACGCAGATCGAACCTTCTTCGCCATCAACGACAGGCTGACGTGCCTCGTCGAGAAGTGCGATATTGAGCAGGGGTGAAGGCTTGCCCATCGAACCGGGACGCGGCTCAACCCAGGGAAAGGTTGCCAGCAGCACCGGACCCTCAGACTGCCCAAAGCCCTCACGGATATACTTGCCCGTAGCGGCCAGCCAACGCTTTGTGACATCGGCATTGAGTGGCTCACCGGCAGTCGTGAAGTTCTCCACGCAACTGAGATCAAAAGAGGCGACGTTTTCCTGGAGCATGAAACGGTACATCGTCGGCGGCACGCAGAAGGTGGTGACCCGGTAACGTTCGATGCGTTCGAGCAGCTTGAGAGGATCAAAACGCACGGTATCAAAGGCAAAGATGGCTGCACCACAAATCCACTGGCCGTATATCTTGCCCCAGCCGAACTTGGCCCAACCGCTGTCGGATACCGAGCAATGCAGGTGGTTTTCGCGCACCTGCTGCCAGTAGCGCGCCGTGATGATATGCCCCAGTGGGTGCGTGAAACTATGCTGGCACATCTTGGCGAATCCTGTGGTGCCTGATGTAAAGTATATGAGCATGATATCATCATTGCCGAGGGAGATGCGCTCGAACTCCTCTGGAGCCGCCTCAACCAGCGTATGCCATTCGAGGCGATCGAATGAGGCGCCTGTCGCGGCGGACCCATCTGCGACAGGCTCATCTCCCTCATCGCCCACAGTGCTCGCATCCGCCGCGTCGCCCACAGTGCTCACAGCGCTCGCATCCGCCGCGTCGCCCTCATCGCCCACAGTGCTCACATCCGCCATCGGGTCGACCCACACGACCTGCTTCACCGTCGAGCACTCGGGCAAAGCCGTCGTCAGTTGCTCCGTCACGTAGGGGTCATCGAGCGCAATGATTCCCTTCGCAGAGGATGCGTTGCAGCGATAGGCGATATCCTTGGCTGTCAGCTGAGTGGTCGCCGGAATGATGATCACCCCGAGCTTGCAGAGCGCGGTAGCCGTAACCCAATACTCCCAGCGCTGGCGCAGCATCACGAGTACGATGTCGCCCTTGGCAAGGCCTCGTTCCCGCAGGGCATTTGCCAAACGATTGGAGAGGCGGGAGATGGCGGAGAAGGTCAGGGTCTTCTCCACGTCATTGTCATCGCACCAGACCAGCGCACGCTTATCCGGTTCGACACGTGCCCACTCGTCCACGACATCGTAGGCGAAGTTAAAGTGCTCAGGAATGGTGATCGTGAAGTTCTCAAAGAAGTCCTCGTAGGAAGTGAAGTCGATACGCGGACAGTATTTCTTCAGGATATGATCCATGCTTATTCCTTATATGACGGCTCGCGACATTCGCAAGCTATTCTGTGATCATGGTGACAAACTGAGCCGACTCGGTGGACCCACAGCGCTGACCGTGAGGGATGCTGGGATCGAAGTAGACACTGTCGCCTGCATCCAGCCTGATCTCCCGATCAGCGAAGACCAGAATAATCTGACCTTTGGTCACGTAGTTGAACTCCTGGCCCGCGTGGCTGACGAGTTCGGCTGGTTCATCGCTTGGATCGAGAGTGACCAGCAGGGGCTGCATGACCTTGTGAGCGTAGTTGTAGGCCAGATCGGCGAAGTGATAGCCGGGAAAACGATCGACGACACGGCCCTTGCCAGCGCGCACCACCTGATAGGTGTCCAGATGGCCCGCCCCGCCAGTGAGCAGGTCGCCCATGTCTACCTTGCAGACGTTGGCAATATGCATCAGCAAGCTTGCCGGAACGTCATATCCTGTCTGTTCGTAACTTTGATAGGTAGCGCGGTCGACCCCCAGCTTGTCCGCGAATTCCTCCTGCGTAAAACCACAGGCGTCACGCAGACCAGCGATACGTTGCCCCAACTGAGCGAAAGCCGTCAGCTCTGTGGAGGCAAGCGAGCTGGCCGCCTTTGAGGCTGCTTTTGGGTGCGCCGCCACAGGTGCCGTCGCGGACGCCGCGTCGCTTAAAGCCGCTGGTATGTTGGGAGTCGTGCCCATAGCTGCGAATAATAGCATAACACGTGCGGGACCAGCGTCTGGCGGCGATGCCCTGTCGGTCAGGCCTTTCTGCAGGCATCGCGAACGGTGGAGAAGGATACGATTTCAACCATGCAGGTAAGCCCACAGGTTCCGTAAGGGGCGGGCTCTGACCGCCCCCTCACCTCGTGGTACCTGCAGGCCTGTCCAAGACAGAAGACAAAGGGCAAACGTCCTTTGTCTTCTGTCACACTCGAAGAGAGTCTAATCGCTATAGAAGTGGTCGAAATCTACTCGCTGCTGCTCGGTGCCATCGGTACGGATCTTATAGAGGCTTCCATCATCATACCCGTTTGGGTAATACACCCAGTCGCCGACCACGTTGATGCCCCCGCTGAAGTACGCGCTGAAGGCATCGCTCAGTTTTGTACGCTCGGTCCCGTCGGTACGGATCTTGTAGAGGCTTGAGCCATCACTCTCGTTTACGTAATACACCCAGCCGTCGACCACGTTGATGCTCCCGATATGATCATCGTTGAGCTTGGTGCGCTCGGTCCCATCGGTATGGATCCGGTAGAGACTGTAGTCATCACTCCCGTTTACGTAATACACCCAGCCGTCGACTACGTTGATGGAGTCACTCCGGTCATCGTTTAGCTTTGTGCGTTCGGTCCCATCGGTACGGATCTTATAGAGGCTCTCGCCATCATCCACGTTTCGGTAATACACCCAGTCGTCGCTTTGGGCGACCAGACCGCCGTTTGCGATGTTCCCCACGGTGTTGCCCGCCTCGCCAGTACCATCCGAATGCTCATTGTCGCCACCGAAGAAGACAGCGAGGGCGATTGCTGCTACCACCAAGACGGCAGCGA
>JAIRXA010000175.1 GCA_031268525.1 Coriobacteriales bacterium
TCTTCGCACCTGACGCCTTCGGGCCTGACATCTTCGCGCCTGCCGTCTTCGGGCAAGCCCGACCGACTCCATACCCTCATCGCCGCCAGCCCCAAAGGACTGCTTGAGCTCTCAACAAAAGCTCTCATCCTGGCTACAGGCTCGCGCGAGCGCGGCGCGGGCTCCCTCATGCTGGCGGGCAGTCGACCCGCCGGGGTCTACTCAGCAGGGAGCGCGCAGACGCTCATCAATCTGGCTGGCGAGATGCCCGGACGTCGTGTGGTCATTCAGGGATCGGGCGACATCGGTCTGATCATGGCGCGACGCTGTGTGCTCGCTGGCGCCGAGGTCGTCGCGGTCTATGCGCGCTCGGCAAAACCGCAGGGCTTGCAACGCAATGTCGTTCAATGCCTGAAAGACTATGGCATTCCCTTTATTGGACAGCAGGTGGTTACACGTCTGGAGGGCGACCGACGCTTGGAAGCTGTCTGGATATCACAGGTCGACGCGCTCACCAAGCGGGTTATCGACGGCACCGAACAGCGCATTGCCTGCGATACGCTGCTGCTGTCCGTTGGACTATTGCCCGAAAACGAGATTGCCCTCAGCGCAGGCGTGACGCTCGAGAAGTTCGGAGGCGGCCCGATAGTCGATGCCACGTGCGCAACCGACGTACCCGGCATCTACTCCTGTGGCAACGCGCTGCACATCCACGACCTTGCCGATGGCGCATCCGCCGAGGGCGAGAAGGCTGGGCGCGCCGCTGCCCGGTGGGGGCAAAACGTTGGGCGCACCGCCGCTCGCTGGAGCTGGGGCGTGCGTGGAGAGACATCGGAAGGGACGACTGGAGAGGCGTCGGGAGGGAGGGATGGAGAAGCATCTGACGCATTGCGCCTGAGCCAGACGCCCCCGCCCCCGGGACCGGAGGAGACAGGACAGGGTGGATCACCTGCTGCTCATCAGCGCGAAGGAGATCGCGACGGCAGCGGATCTCGTCTTCACCGGGACATCGCGGACGCAATCCCCGCCGCCGAGCCCGACGACAGCACCCTCCACCTCATCTGCGTACGTTGCCCGAAAGGCTGCGACCTGACCGTGAGACTCAACGACGATGGCAGCATCAAAGAGCTTACGGGTAACGGCTGTCGACTCGGAATAGAATACGCCAGGGCTGAGATCGCCGATCCGAGCCGTATCGTCACGCTCTCCCTGCCAGTTGTTGGTTCTCGCGAGCCCATAAGCGCCAAGACGGCCGCGCCGATTCCCAAGAGCCGCATCTTCGAGGTGGTAATGGCAGCTCAGACGGCAGCGGCGACAAAGACAGCGGTGGCGGAAGTGGTGACGACGAAGGCAGCAGCGACGACGAGGGCGAGCTTGACGAAAACACGAACAGCCCAGACGGCGACGAGCACCGGTAGCGCAGGCTTTTCTCCACCCATCCAGATCGGCGACATTCTCGTCCACGATATCGCCAAAACCGGTGTCGATCTCATCGCCACCAAATCTCTGCCCTGAAGAGAGGAAGCAGGATCGGGAAGACTATGATGATGGACGTTTTCGGCTTGGAGGGGTATTGGTCGGAATCGAAACGCATGATGACAGATCGGAGGCGGATGCTTTATGACGTGTGATGATGGCCTGATTCGCTGCGAATGGTGCGGCAACGACCCGCTGTATAGGCGCTACCACGACGAAGAATGGGGTCACGAGGTCACCGATGACACCAAGATGTTCGAGTTCCTGATTCTGGAAGGTGCCCAGGCTGGCCTCAGTTGGCTGACCATCCTTCGACGGCGCGAGGCCTACCGAGCCGCCTTTGCCGACTATGATGCGGAGAAGGTCGCGCGCTTCGGCGACGAGGAGATCGCGCGCCTGCTCGCACCCGAAAGCGGCATCATCCGCAACCGTCTGAAGATCGTATCCGCCATCAGCAACGCCCGGCTTTTCTTGGACGTCCAGGAAGAGTTCGGCAGTTTTGGTACCTACCTGCGCTCATACCTGCCCGACGGTAAGGCAATCATCAACCATTGGCAGACCATCGGGGAGCTGCCTGCCTCCACGGCTCTCTCCGACAAAATTGCCGCCGACATGAAGCGCCGTGGCTTCAAGTTCTTTGGCTCCACCATCTGCTATTCCCACCTGCAGGCAACCGGTCTGGTCAACGATCACATCGTCAGTTGTGCGTTTCGATAGATCCGGGGGACCATAGGGGCGGGCTCTGACCGCCCACGTAGGTAGAGAGGATTTTCGTGCTCACGCGGGCGGTCAAAGCCCGCCCCTACACCTTGCGGAACCTGTGGGCAGGCCGTACACCTTGCGGAACCTGCATGTCTGCCGAATGACACAGAGGGACATTCATGTTTCACAATGCAGTAAATCTGTCAAGTACGTTTTATCGGAATTAACGGGGCTTCACAAGGCGTTTACCAGCAGGTATAGTCCTCACTGTCAAAGACAAAGCTGAACAGGGACGTATAAGCAAAGAGTACTCGGGAGGAAAAACCGAGTCAAAGGAAACGGAGAACGCGCCATGAAGAACATGATCGAAAATCGTCGGGGGGGTCTCGGCCGGGCAAGCCATAAGCTCCCACTCTTAGACACGAAGGCCCTTAGGCTCTCAGACAGCAAAAAGGGCTTTACCTTAATCGAGGTCATCGTCGTCCTCGTCATCCTAGGGATCATGGCCGCCCTCATCGTGCCGGCCTTGACCGGCTACATCGAGAAGGCGAACCAACGCGCGGCTATCGCCGAGGCCGGTACCTACCGCGCGGCCTTACAGGCCATGGGCACCGAAACGGTTGCCAGTAGTGGAGCACCTCCTGTTTCTGGCGGCTATCTGATAGGCGGTTCCTCTCCACTGGCAACTACCTTTCCCGGTTACTTGAAGATAGGCACTGGCAATACACTCGCCGACGAGCTCAATGCCCTGGTTGGCAACAACGGTATTACTAATGACTGGCCTGGCACCTCATCCGCTGCCATAATTTCCAGCGTCCGGTACGACGCCTCGGGTCAGCTCATCGAATTCCTCTACACCAAAGGCGACTACGCAGTGAACTACACGGTTGCGGGCGGCTACACCATCGGCAGCTCCATGCCAACCCCGTCCTAACATCACTCACTCTCGGTCACACCAGCCACAATGCCTCGCCTCCCGGCGGGGCATTGTGGCTTTCAGATTCCGTAAGGCGGGCTCTGACCGCCTGCGTGAGTACGTAGGATGTGCGTCAGGACGCCTCCGTAGGGGCGGGCTCTGACCGCCCGTGCGAGTACGTCTGCCTTCCATGCGATCGTAGGGGCGGGCTCTGACCGCCCGCATGAGTGCGAAAATCCTCTCTACCTGGGCGGGCGGACTGATGCCCGCCCCCACACCTCGCGGAACCTGTGGGATTGCCTGAGCCCCTACACCTCGCGGAACCTGGGTGACAGGGGGGGGGTGACAGAGAAACGACCCCTGTCACCCCCTCTGCTGAAAGCGCCGACAGACTAATCGTTATAGAAATGGTCGTAATCTACCTGCTGCCGCTCGGTCCCATCGGTTCGAATCTTGTAGAGGCTGAAGTCATCATCCCAGTTTACGTAATACACCCAGTCGCCGACCACGTTGATGGAGGAGCTGGGCTCATCGTTCAATTTTGTGCGCTCGGTGCCGCCGGTGCGAATCCTGTAGAGGCTGTCATCATCATAGTTTTGGTAATACACCCAGTCGCCAACCACGTTGATGCCCGTACTCCAGTCATCATTCAGTTTTGTGCGTTCGGTCCCATCGGTACGGATTCTATAGAGGCTCTCGCCATCATCGTAGTTTACGTAATACACCCAGTCGCCGCTTTGGGCGACGATACCGCCGTTTGCGATGTTCCCCACGGTGTTGCCCGCCTCGCCAGTACCATCCGAATGCTCATTGTCGCCACCGAAGAAGACAGCGAGGGCGATTGCTGCTACCACCAAGACGGCAGCGA
>JAIRXA010000146.1 GCA_031268525.1 Coriobacteriales bacterium
GTGACTGTAGTTGAGACGTGTGCTCTTCCTATCTTTCCATTCAATGCAAAGGTGAACGGAGACTTCGTGCATGCCGTCCCCCTGTCACATCTTCCCCTGTCACATGCCGTCCCCCTGCCAGATGCGTCTCTCTGTCAACTGAACATCGTCGGCTTTAAGAGTCAGTTCTCTCAGGTCTACGGCGACAACTCTACGAACTTCTTCTGTCGCTGCAGACGAGGGGCGGGACTGAACAGAACAAGCCATCTTGAGGGTATACGCCGCCAGAACCTCTTCGCAACGAGCCTGCTTGGCCCCCTGCTCATTCTCAACCCTCTGTTCACCAAGTACCTCATCAGCCTACTCGCGCCCGACGAGGAGCCAAAGTTAGCTTTCGAGAACGAGATCATGAGAGCTTACGAAGAACGCCTCAAAGAGTTTGAGAACCCCAAGACCTCCGGTTTTGACGGCAAAGGTCATTAGGGCAAAGACAGAGAGCGCAGACGCCAGGCGTAGGGGCGGAACCTGCGGGTTGTTCGCCCCTACGCCTGGCAGAACCTGCAGGTTGAGCAAACAGAACCGCGGCTACCCCTGATCGATGAATTCGCGGAGCCAGAGCTCCACGTTGAGCAGACGCCAGAAGGTCATCGTCGATGCCTCCCCCGTGCCGTCGGCAAAGGCGTCAAAAGCCTCCAGCACCGCATCGCGGTCAAAATAGGGGCGCGCAGCAAAACTCTCTGACAAAAACAGTTCGCGCACGGTGTCTTTGAGCACCTCAAACCACTCGTCCTCTGGGGTTGAGAAGCCGATTTTGTTGCGCCGCGCCCAAACCTCTGACGGCAAGATATCCGAAATCGCGTCGGAGAGGAGCCGTTTGTTCCAACTGTCCTTGATGATCGCCTCGTCGTTTTGCGAGAAGATGAAGCGAACGAGCTCGGTGTCGAGAAAGGGCTGACGACCCTCCAGGCCAAAGCGCGCGGTGTTGCGATCCACATAGCGAATGGAGCAGGGTGTCGAATCGCGAAAGAGGTCATTGAGGAGACGGAGTTTGAGGTTGTCTGAGACGATGTTGAGCCTCTCGTCCACAAAACGCGCGGAAAACGCGGCGTCAAGGAAGCGACCTTCATCGAAGTGGCGCTTGTGCGAGAGCTTTGAGCGCAGACGGAAGCGCACGAGTCTCAGCATCTTATCCGAGGCAAGCACGACTTCCTTTGCCAGCTTGAGCCAGTGTCCACGCCGCTTCAGTTGGCGGAAATACACAAGGTAGTAGGGCACATAGCCCGCAAGCATCTCATCGGCACCCTCGCCGTCGAGCAGTACGTCAACGCGCCCCGAAGCCGCCTTCATCACGGAATACTGCGCATAGGGACCTGTGGAGATAAGCGGCTCCTCCTGGGTCGCAATGAAGTCGGTGAGATCGGCGAGGAAGTCCTTTGGCCGCGGGGTCGTCTTGTTGACCTTCAGCGTCTGCGGATAGCGCGCCGCCACCGCGTCGATGTAGCGTTCCTCGTCGTTTATCGAGTGGGGGAAAACCGCAGAGAAGGCCTGCTGAACCTCGCCGACCGCCTCGGTACCCTCCGGCAGATGGCGCATCTGGTCACAGATGATCGCCGTGACCGCCGATGAATCCATGCCGCCGGATAAGGTCGAGCCAACCCGTCCCGTGCTGCGCAGACGAAGACGCACCGAGCGCCACAGGAGCTTGCGGAAGTCGCTGACCACCTTTGGACTGAAGGCTCGCTGATCAGCGACGGCTTCTTCGCTGGCCAGCTGCATGAGCTCATCCTGAAGGCTGCTGTAGCGCTGTATCTGCATGCCTTCGGGCCCGATGAGGGCACACTCCCCCGGCAGAAGACGGTAGATACCCGCAAAAAAGGTCTCGGGGCTGTCGTCATGCACGCGAAAACGGAGATAGCGGTAGACGATGCGATCATTTGGCTTTGGCGTGAGCAGTCCACTGCGTACCAGCGGCGTGAGCTGCGAGGCGAAGAGCACAGCTGGCCCTGAGGGAGGAGTCGAGGGGGCGGCAGGAGCAGCGGCAGGCGTACCCTCGTAGGTTCCGCCAGGTGTAGGGGCGGACATCAGTCCGCCCGCCTGTGTAGGAGCGCTCGCTGATGCGGCAGAGGCGGCACCCGTAGGCGCAACAGCAGAACTTGCCTGCCTGTCATCGATACGTGCAAAGTACAGGGGCTTGACGCCAAAATGGTCACGGGCGAGCACGAGCTCTTGCTCGTCATGATCCCAGATCGCCAGCGCGAACAGGCCGTTGAAGCGATCGAGCGCCTTGAGGCCCCAGGCGCGATAGGCCGCAAGCATGATCTGCGCATCGGTACGAAGCTGCTCCCGGCTACCCTCATCGGCCGGACAGGCCTTCTCCTCTAATAATAAATCTATGATCTCTTCATAGTTATAGAGTGTTCCGTCGAGAGCAAGAACGAAGCGCCCATCCTCGCTCTGCGCAAGGCTTGGACTGCCCGCAGAAGCCGTGGTGCTGCGCCCCTGACAGGCGATGCCAAGCGCCTGATCGATATGGCTTTCCACCCCGTCGCCGCGATGCGGCTGCGCGGCGCAAAGACGCTGGAGCAAAGCGGCGTCGGCGTCGATTCCGTAAAAACCCGCTATTCCGCTCATAGGGACGCCTCGGCAAAAGCGGGGGCCGGATCTGGAACAGGAGCAGGGGCTGGATCTAGAGCAGGAGCTGCGGCTGTCCCAGCAGAGGCTGACGCAGACTCCACGTCCATGCCCTCAAAGAAGACGGCGTACCAGATACAGAAGACGTAGACCGTCCATATCTTGCGGTAGTTATCGACGCGTCCAGCACGATGCTCGTCCATGAGCGCCACAAGTTGTTCGGTGTTGAAGAAGCGCTCGGCGATCGATGAGGTCAGGGTCGCACGTACCCGCTCATACCAGACATCCTCGGTAAGCCAGACCCGCATCGGCACGGGAAAGCCGAGCTTTGGCTTGTTCGCGACCCGGGGCGGCAACACCTCGAGAGCGGCCCTGCGCAGCGCCACCTTTGTCGTCTCGTCGTTGACGCGGTAGTCCAGCGGCAGGGTCGTAGCCAGCGCAAAGACCTCACGATCGAGGAAGGGTACACGGCTTTCGAGCGAGTGAGCCATCGACATCTTGTCCGCCTTGAGCAGGATGTCGCCCGGAAGCCAGAAGTTGTAGTCGATGTACTGCATCTTTGCGGTATCGTCGATGCCCGGTTTGGCAGCGACGACATGCTCAAAGCAGGGACGACAGAGTTCTTCGGGGGTCTGTCGCGTCCCTACCTGCCTGAGCAGGCGCTCGCGCTCGTCCGCAGTGAAGATGTAGCCGTTGCCAATGTGGCGTTCCTCAACGCGCAGGGCCCCACGCTCCAAAAAGGACTTTCCCTTCATGCCGCGCGGCAGCAGACGCGAGAGTGCAGCGGCAGCGGTGCGCAGGAAATGCGGCAGCTTCTGATAGCCTGCCAATGACAGAGGCTCATGGTAGATGGGATAGCCGCCAAAGAACTCATCGGCGCCCTCGCCAGACAATACGACTTTCACATCGCGAGCAACCAACTCGTCGAGGAAGTACAGGGCTACCGCCGAGGCGTCGGCCAGAGGCTCGTCCATGTGATACATGATGCGCGGGATGGCATCCCAATACTCCTCGGGCGTGATGATGTGGCTCGTGTTGTCCTTGCTCAATTCCTCGGCCGTGCCTCGCGCGAAGTCGATCTCGTTGTATTTGTCGCCGTCAGCCGTCTCAAAACCCACCGTGTAGGTGCGTTGATTGGGATACAGAGCCGTGATGTAACTCGAATCGATACCACTGGAGAGCAGGGAGCCAACCTCCACGTCGGCGATCATGTGCGCGCTCACGCTCTCACGCATGACCGCCTTGATGCGCTCGACGGTGGCAGCGAAGGGGTCATTGTTCGGGACGGTTTGTGAAGCCGGAGAAGGCTGGGGGGCCTGAGCGGTTTGGGAGGTTTGAGAAGTCTGGGGGGGCGGGGCGGTTTGTTGGTCTGGAGAAGTCTGTGAACTTGAAGAAGTCTGTGAGGCTGAGGGGAAATCGCCGCCGAGTTGTGCGGCGCTGCTCGGTGTGGGCAAGGGGTCAAAGTAGCGACGAATCTCCAAGGCGCCGGTCGCAGGCGAGAAGGTCATACACTCTCCGGGGCCGAGCTTGAAGATGCCCTTGAAGAAGGTCTCCGACAGGGCTGAATACTGAAAAGAGAGGTACTGATCGAGGGCTTCGAGATTGAGTTGCCTGCGATAGCCCGGATAGGCCAAAATCGCCTTGATCTCAGAGCCGTAGACAAGGGTGCCGTCGATAGACGCGTAGTACAGCGGCTTGATGCCAAAGAAGTCGCGCGCAGCAAAGGCGACCGAAGTACGCGCGTCCCAGATCACGAAGGCAAACATGCCCCGGAGATGTTCCAGCAGCCCCTCGCCCCACTGCTCCCAGCCGTGCACCAGCACCTCGGTGTCGGCTTTCGTGGCAAAGACATGCCCGGCAGCAATGAGCTCGGCGCGGATATCCAGATGATTGTATATCTCGCCATTGAAGGTGACGATGACGCTGCCATCTTCGTTGGTCATCGGCTGGTGGCCACTTGCCAGGTCAATGATCGACAGTCGTCGAAAGCCCAGCGCTGCCTGCCCATCAAAAAAGGAGCCCTCATCATCGGGGCCACGGTGAATGATACTGGTCTTCATCGCCTCGAGGACCGTCGCACGATCCTCTCTTCCAGAAGCGGGTCCGATGAACCCGCAGATTCCGCACATAAAAAGCGCCTCCCTTTTGGTTGTCTCATACAGGATACCAAAAGGGAGGCTCGTATTGAATTGATGACTTCTCAGCGGGCAGCGGCGTTCTTGCCAGCAAAATAGGCGTGCACAGCCGAGTAAGCGTTGCACAAACCCGGCACGACGTTTTGGTAACCGGAGCCCATGCGCCAACCAACACAGTTGCCAGCAGCATACAGTCCGGGAATCGTGTTCCAGTTCTTATCCACAACCTCAAGATTCCTGTTGACCTTCACGCCCGAGCTCATACCATAAAAAGCGTAGTTCTCCTTGTAGGCCTTAAACGGTGGCTGCTCGATGGGACTCATGTGCCACGGTGGTTTACCGAAGTCATCGTCTTTGCCAGCTCTGGCAAGCTCGTTGTAACGCTCGACGGTGGCGACAAGGTTCTCGGCAGGGATGTTAATCATGCCAGCAAGCTCTTCGAGCGTATCGGCTTCATAAAACTCCGAGCCAGAAGCGATCATGTCCATGATTTCGCGGGTCATGCCCGGAATCGGCAGCAGCGGTGGCATATTAAAATCATCCGAAGCAACGATTTGCCAGACATAGTTCACGCCATCGGGCAACTCGTAGATCGGGAAGCTGGTGGACAGCGAGGAGTAGCACTCATTGAAGAAGCGCTTACCCTGGTTGTTGACTGCCAACGGCGCCGCGAAGGAATAGCCGTCAATCGACCATGACTGGTAAGAGGGATCGATCTCCTCCATGATACCGCCTGCCCAGACCATCATCTTGTGGCCGATGCCGTCATCCATCTTCTCCTCAATGGTAACCGGCGCGGTGTCAGAGGCCTTGGCGTTGTAAGCGTTGTAGGTGTTGACGAAATGCGCCATCGAGGGGTAGCAGAAGTAGTTGACCATATCGACATTTCCGCCATAGGAACCGGCGCACATGATGACACCCTTGGCAGTATTGTACTGCACATAGGCGCCTTCAGGGTTGGTGCAGATGCAGCCGGTGACCACTCCGCTTTCGTCCTGAACAAGTTTACGAGCTGTGGTCTCAAAGACAACCTCGCCACCGTTGGCTTTGACCCAATCATGGAAAGCATACACGAAGGCTTCCAAGCTGTCCCTTTCATTGGGATCGAAATCAACGTGGAAGGACACGATGTACTGATCGAGATCATTGGGCTCCAAGGCTTCACCCGTCATGATGCGTCCGGACAAACCGGCCGGCCCCAGAACGTCGGCCTCGATCTCGTCGAGAATTTCGCCGGAGTGATAGGCCCACAGAGCCACCAGACTGGCATCGACGCGCAGATTGCCCTCGTTGATAACCTGATTCATGACGCCGATCTCATCGTGGACTGGCTGGCCCCCTTCCTGCTGGTACCTGGAGTTAAAAAAGCCCACGCCGGAGCCGGAGATATGCGGGGAACCATTGCGCTCGATCATGACGACCTTGGCGCCATCCTTGACCGCCTTGTAAGCTGCGAGTACGCCAGCCATAGCCGACCCAACAACGAGAACATCGGTGTCGATCGTTGCGCTTATGTCTGCCTCGGCGATCTCCGGGGGCGTGCCAAGCCAATCGACAGCCACCGGGCCACCTTCCGCGGGAGCTCCGCCACCGTCAGCTGGTGCCCCGCCCGAGTCGGTAGGCGAACAAGCCGCCAGACCACCGAGAGCTGCAGCACCTCCTAACGCTGCCGCTCCGCCCAGAAACGCCCTTCTCGAAATTTTCCTCTCCTCTTCCATGCTCTTCCTCCCTAGGAAACGATGTGCACAAGAAGTCGCCGCAATGCGGCGATTAGGACCAGTATAAACCGCTGGTCGATATAAGAGTAGAGGAGGTGAAACTATCCGAGAGGGGCGAAGCTATCCGAAAGCCTCACACAGGGCGTCAAGCAGGATAATCGCTGCGTGCTGCTCCTCGCGTGGGGAGAAGGCCTTGCCGTCGTCTGG
>JAIRXA010000174.1 GCA_031268525.1 Coriobacteriales bacterium
TGTACGCCTTTACCCTTGAACTGCGCGAGGCAGACATCGGCCATCACCGAGGTATGGCGGAACTGCTCACGCTTTGAGATATCGGAGAGATGCACCTCGACAACCGGCGTTGGCACGGCGGCGATGGCGTCACGAAGCGCGATGGAATAGTGTGTGTGTGCGGCTGGGTTGTAAACGATTCCGTCATAGGAGTCCTGGGCGTTTTGGATGGTGTCGACAAGCTGCCCCTCGTGGTTGGACTGAAAGAAAGCGACCTCGACGGGCGTTCGCGGCGCAGTCAGAGTAGCACGCTGCTCTCGCTGCTCTGTGAGTTTGAGCGCATGCGCAGCCACAGTGCCGTTGAGCTCGTCGAGGGTCATCGTGCCATAGACATCCGGTTCGCGCTGTCCCAACAGATTGAGGTTTGGTCCGTTCACTATCAGTATGCGCATCGCTCTCCCGTCCTCAAACAGGCAGCTGCCAGCCTGTTGGTTCCCATTCGTGCCCACTCGTGCCTGCGCCAGTCGATCCGTCAACTCTCACCCGTACCCGCATCGGCTCGTCAGCCCCGCTCCTGTCTGCGTCAGTCAATCCATCAGCCTTGCTCGTGTCTGCCCTAAGCTGTCAGGCCTGCTCCTGCATCTGTTCCCGAGCCTGTTCCCAGTAGATGAGGTATATCTTCACAAGGTCGGGATCGACCGTAACCGTCTGCCACTCCCCCGGAGCGCTGGCCAGCACAAAGCGCAGTTGACCGCCTCGCACTTTCTTATCGGCATACATTCGATCAAAGAGACTGTCGGCCGTCAGGGCGTTTAAAACCTCCGACTCGCACGTCCTCGCAAGTGGCGCCAGACCGAGCGCATTGAGCAGTTTCTCCTGTTGATCGGCAAAAGCCGCAGGCGCACCGATCGCCTCAACCGCCAAGTGCGAGGCGAAACGGATGCCCTCGGCAACTGCCCGACCGTGCGGAAGAGCGAACCCGGAGGCCATCTCAAGCGCGTGGGCAAAGGTATGGCCATAATTGAGGCATTCACGTAGCCCGGTCTCGGTCTCATCCTTTGCGACAACTCCCGCCTTGAAGCTCACGGCGCGAACGATCGCCTGTTGAATGCTATCGGCCATCGAGTCCTGTGTATCGTGGGCGCGCAGGGCGGCAAAGTTGGCAAAGTTGGCACGAGCAGAACGAGCAGAACGAGCAGCAAGGGCAGCGGCATTCTCCCTGAGCCAGGCATAGAATTCCCCGCCGTCGATAATCGCCGACTTGGCGATCTCCGCAAGTCCGTTGTCCCATTCGGCATCGGGTAATGTGGCGAGAGTGTTGAGATCGGCAGCCACATACAGCGGTTGTCGGAAGGTGCCGACAAGATTTTTCCCCGCGGAGATGTTGAGAGCGGTCTTGCCACCAACCGAAGAGTCGACCATCGCGAGCAGCGAAGTGGGCAGCTGCACGCAGGCGACACCGCGCAACCATGTCGAGGCGACAAAGCCCGCCAGATCGCCGACCACACCACCCCCCAGCGCGACAAGCACGCCGTCGCGTCCGATGTTGAGCAGACCGAGTGCGTCGTAGAGCTCGCTGGCGACTTCAAGGCTCTTGGAGGTCTCCCCTGCCGGTACCGTGAGATCGAAGACCTCAAAGCCCGCCGCCTGCAGGGTCTCGCGTACCTGCGCGAGATAGAGAGGACCGACGTTTTCGTCCGTGATGATAACGACGCGTTGTGCGCGTTGGGCGGATTGATCTGGTTGGGTTGGTTGAGGGGATTGAGCCGACGAATCGGGCTGGTCAGCCGGAGCCGACGGAGCAGCCGGGGCGAGTTGCTCAGCCTGAGTGGGACGCAGCTCAGCAAGGTGGGTCCCGAGCTTTGCCAGCAACCCCGACCCCACACGGATGTCGTAGGCCGCTCCCGTATCGAGCATCACCTTAAGCCGTTGCGTCGTCATAGCGCTCCTCTGTTTCTCAAGGCCCCTGTCATAGCACTCCCCTGTTCCTCAAGGCCCCTTGTACCGCAGTGCTTACCTGCATAATCGTGCGCCCGCGGGTAT
Source organism: Coriobacteriales bacterium (assembly GCA_031268525.1). Taxonomy (GTDB): domain Bacteria; phylum Actinomycetota; class Coriobacteriia; order Coriobacteriales; family UBA8131; genus JAIRXA01. The sequence continues at coordinate 2,023 of JAIRXA010000174.1, forward strand.
CCACGGTCAAATCGGCCGCGTCCTCATAATAGCGCAGACGCGTCGCCAGCAATTCGGTGGGTGGGGTTGGCCCCGTGAGCAGTGGGCGGGTTTCGGGACGGGAGATGCGCGAGACAGCCTCGTCAGCATCAACCTGAAGATACACCACCGTACCGAGTGTTTTCAGCAGTTCGCGGCTCTCGTCGCGAACCACCACACCTCCTCCACACGACAGGATTGAGCGATCACGAATGAGCATCGAGCGTAAGAGATCGAGTTCACGCGCGCGGAAACCATCCTCGCCATAGGTGGCAAATATCTCCGGGATCGTCATGCCCGCCTCGCGCTCAATGTAGGAGTCCATGTCGATGCTGTTCATCCTCTCAAAGCGCGCCAGTCGTCGTGCAACGCTGGACTTGCCCGAGCCCATGAAGCCAATGAGGATGATGTGGTCAGCGAGTTTTTGCATAGTTCTCAAAGGCAGTGGAGGCCTCCGCAAGGGTATCAAAGCCAAATTTATGCTGGTAGGCATCCGCGAGCACCAAGGCGACCTCCGCCTCAGCAACGACTGCGGCGGCGGGCACCGCACAGACATCGCTGCGCTCCCGGGAGGCCTCGCGCGGCTCGTGTGTGATGAGATCGACGGTCGCCAAGGGCGTGGTCATGGTCGGAATGGGCTTCATCACCGCGTGTATCATCAGCGGTTCGCCGTTGGTCATGCCGCCCTCAAGCCCTCCCGCATTGTTGCTCATGCGAGCGAACCGGCCCTTATGGTAGACGATGGGATCATGCGTCTTGTCGCCGGTGAGGGTGCCCGCCTCAAAGCCGAGCCCAAATTCGACGCCTTTGATGGCGGGAATGGACAAAAGCGCACCGCCCAAGCGGCCGTCAAGTCGTTCTCTGGCCTCCGCGTAGCCGCCGATACCGGGCACCAAGCCGCTTGCCGTGACGCTGAACCAACCTCCCAGACTCAAGCCCTTTGTACAAGCGGTATCTATTGCTATCTTCATAGTTTCTGTGGTAGCTGCGTGTGGGCAGCGCACCTCTGAGGCTTCAATTTTACTGGTGGAGAACAAGCCACCCTTACGTTCGATCTCGGCTCGCGGCAGCTCAACATCTCCAATACGCGTGACATACGAGACGATCTCCACCCCAAAGTTCGCGAGATAGGCACGAGCGACAGCTCCGGCAGCGACCCGCGCGGCCGTCTCGCGAGCACTCGCACGCTCCAGAATGTCGCGGCAATCCTGCGTGTTGATCTTCTGGGCTCCCGCCAAATCGGCATGACCCGGACGCGGAGCCTGCTCACGTTTGAGTTCTGCGGGCGGACGGCCTTCGGACGCCATGACCTCGCTCCAGTTGGCGCCATCGCGATTGGCAATTCGGATCGCCAGCGGCGTGCCGAGCGTACGCCCGAAGCGAAGACCGGAGAGAACCTCGGCCTGATCATGCTCAATGGCCATACGGCCACCACGTCCATAACCGCTTTGGCGACGCGCAAGATCGGCGTTGATTGCAGCAACACTCAGGCCGATGCCCGCGGGCACTTCACTGACAATGGCGAGCAACGCAGGTCCATGCGATTCCCCGGCTGTGGTATATCTCATAGTCGCGTCCATCTCCTCTGTGGTAACTCTCGCAAGGAAGCGGTAAGGCAGTAAGGCTCAAAATTCTGAAAGTCCGTAGATCCGTAAACCCATCGATCACCAAAACTCAGGGGAGCACGTACGGGACGCCATAGGGCCCTACGATGTAAGCGTTTCCCTTTGAGCAACAGTGTACATCAGTTCGCGGGGCACTTCAGCGCTGATGCCCTGCGCAGCGAGCCAATTCTCGATCGTCAAAGCGGCCTGCTCCACAAGCATACCGAGCCCGTCGAAGGCGGGCGCACCCACCATACGCGCGGCACGCAGCAATGCGGTCTCCCCGTGGCCATACACCGTGTCGATGACCACAAGGCCGCGACGCATCGACTCTTCCGGCACCGGCGAGGGATCGCCCGCTTTCATTCCAAGCGTCGTAGCGTCGATAAGTACATCGCTGTTGGCGAGAACATCGGCCACCTCGTCGTAAGAGCGAACAACGCCGTAGAATGGAGCGCCATCGTGGGGAAGGGCGCTGTCGTGAAGTGAAGCGTCGTGGAGTAGAACCCGATCGTATCCATCGCCTGATGCCCTTCGCGAGAGCACTACCACCGCGGCAGGAACCTTTCCGTCTCGTGCCGCCACCTCAAAAGCGGCCAAGATTGAGCGTGTGACCGCGCCGCTCCCGCAGATCACAAAGCGCCTGCCCGCAGGCGTGATGCCCGTCTCACGCTCCAAAGCCGCGAGCAAACCATGTCCGTCGGTGTTGTCGCCAGCAAGGCCGCGCTCCGCGTCTTCGTCGGCAAGGTCGCGCCCCGCGTCTCCGCCAACCAAACCGCGCCCCGCGTCTCCGCCTCCCACAAGGCCGCGCCCCGCTTTGACGCCAACAGACGTCAGCACGTTCACGGCTGCCGACATCCGCGCCCGCGGCGTCAGAGTGTCGCAGGCCGCATGGGCCTGTGGTTTATAGGGAGTGGTTACATTCAAGCCAACCCATTCGGGCTTCTCAATATCCTGATTCCCTCGCAATTGCTCGACCAGCTTCGCGAAGGCATGTTCATCAGCGCAGGGGTACAGATCATATTTCCAGTCGAGCCCCAATTCACGGTAGACGGCAGTATGCAGCGCAGGCGAAAGCGAGTGCTCTATCGGATAACCAGCCAAACCCGCACATTTCATAAGGAACCTTTCATTTTCGCCCGATCAAACCAGCCAAACCCGCACATTTCATGAAAACCCTTTCATGTGCCTTTCGTTGGGCGCCCAATCAGGAGACCCCTTTGGACTCTTTTCGGGTAGTATTATCGCATCAACTGATACCGCATCAACTGGCAAACAGGGAGAAAGCAGGGAGGCAACAAGGTGGCCAACAGAGAAATGAAAAGTCAACACGCGCATCGGCGCATGGATCTGCGTACAGATCTGCCTGCTCGACACGCACATCGGCGCATCCTCAAGCAGACCCTTTGTGTCGCTCTTGCCCTTGCGCTCGCCTTCAGTCTGGCGGCCTGTAACCGCAGTAGTCAGAAGAGCGATGGCCCCACCGACCA
>JAIRXA010000193.1 GCA_031268525.1 Coriobacteriales bacterium
TCATGCCTTGGAGCGACAAGTTGCCCGATCATGTCAAGGTGCCTGTGGCATACAAACCATAGGTACCACTGTAGTACGACCGCAACAAGCTGACTATGCCTGTGCTATTTGACGCTTACTTAGGAAAGTGAGTTGTGCGATTAAGAGCCGTACTTTTATAATGCTAACACAAAATACCCCGTCCCTTTTGTGTTTCTCTTTTGTGTTTACAATTGCCTATGCGGCTGTCAGTGGAGGCTTACCAAAATTGACACACAAAATTGTGAGCTGCTGCCTTCTTCGGCAACGCCAAACTCCTATGATGTATATTTCTCCCAGCTACGCTTGCAAAACACTGGCCTATAGGTCCTTTGGGAGGTCTATATAGATAGATTTTCTATGGGCCACTCTGACGACCTCAATCGTTAAAGCGTTAGTATCTTCGAGTACATTTCAGCGGCGAAGGCGGCGGATCAATCCTGCGTATCGCTTGATCTGCGCCATTGTATTGCCTTCCTCAAGTGCTGAGAGGTCACTGTCACTTGCGTCGGTTATCTTGAGCACAGCATCGACGATTTGTCGCGCTCCTAATTTGTCATTGCTATTAGCAATTTCTGCAATCACATCAACTGCACTGTGTACGAGGGTGTCAAACTCTTCGCTGTCAAGCTTTTCCGCGCCTTTCCAGTGAGAAACAACGGAATTGACCAGATCGGCATATTTGATCGCCTCCTCATCTCTGAGAACTGAGACAACGCGCGAAAGCTCGTCTCTACCAAGCTCGTCTCCAGCAATCGCATCAGCGGCCTGTGCAGAAAGAGCCGAGGCCGCGCTTAACACCGCACCGACCGCAGGCTCAAGGGTGCCCGCGCTTTCTACCTCGCGAACTATCTCGCCAATCGCAGTATCAGCGACTGACGGTATTGCCGCAATGCCTGGCGGTGTGTCTCCTGCAGAGTCAAAGGGCTGCAGCGGCGCTCTCGTCGTGGGCTCTTCGTTCTGACTCCCCTGATACTCGTTATCTGCAAAAGGCGGTTGCCAACCATCGTCCGATGTTCCACTGGAGAAGGGTGGCTGCCAGCGGTCGTCACTGTTCATCGCCAGTGCCGCCTGTTTTTGCAATCTGTGGCTCTTCAGGTTGTGTGCGGTGGGTCGCATGATCGCTTGCATGATCGCTTGCACGGTCAGCCGTGCGACCGCTTATCGCCGAGGCGATCTCCTCAAGTGACCCGCTGAGCGCCTTGCCGTTTAAAGCATTGTTCTTCACATCGAGCTTCTTGAGCAGCTCAGGCACATTACCGAGCACATTGGTGAGCAAATCGCCCTCCCTGGCGTTGCCACCCATATCGATGAAAGTGGCTTTTTCACCGACACTTGCCATCGCGGTCGAGATGCCATCCCAGACTTTGATGGTGGTGTCGCGCTGAATTTCTGCCAGAGTTACTTTGAGGTTGACCTCGTCGTTTGCTGCCAACGCTTCCGCCATCAGGCGCTCTGCCTCAGCTTTTGCCTGACCCTCCGCCAGAATTGCAGCACCGCGGGCTTCGCCGAGCGCCTTTTCTTTTTCTGCCTCAGCGAGACCGGTTTTACGAATCTGTTCCGCATCGGCTTCGGCCTTCGCTCGAACGGCGTCAGCCTCACCTGCTGCTTTCTCGCGCGCCGCTTTGGCTTCGCCAGACGCCACCTTCTGCGCGACAATCGCTGCGGCATCGGCATCGATCTCGTTCTTCCTGGCCGCTGCCTCCGCCTCGATCTTCACCTGTTCCCGTGTTGCCTCGGCGTTGATGATCATTTTCTGCTTGTCGGTTTCTGCCATCGTCGTCTCAACGCTTCGATGAGCCTCGGCCGCCAGTTGGTTTTGCCGTTCGCGTTCAATCGCCACGGCACCCTGGGTGACCGCAAGATCCTTCTGGCGCTCCTGCTCACGTACCTTGCCTGCATAGATGGCATCCTGCTTGGCGCGATCGGTTTCGGCCTGGTACTCCGACTGCTTGAGGTTCAGGTCGCGGTCCTTCTCCGCAATCACCAGCTCCTTGGCGATACGCGCGGTTTCGGATTGCTGTGTCGTCTCAGCGGCAGTGATGTCGATCGCCTTCTGCTCAACCGCCGTCAGGTTCTCGGCGATGCGCCGTTTTTCCTCACGATCCTTGGCAGCGAGGTTGTCATAATGTCCCTTGTTATCCTTGACCTCGGTGATATTCAGCGAGATGAGCTTGAATCCCAGTTCCTCCATGCGCGCCTTGACGTTGCCCTCGACATCATTCTTAAACTTCTCACGTCCCTCGATAACCTCCTCAGGAGTCAGGGTCGCAACGACGGCACGCATCTCACCCTCAAGTGTCTGCTGTAGCGAACGTTCGATGTCGGCGGAGCCTTTGCCGATAAAGCCCATAACGGCCTTCTCCAGGGACCCTGGCGTCTCGACATCGGGCTTGAGCTGAGCCGTCCAAGTGACGACGACCGGCACGACCGTCTTGGTCTGCGTCTCCTTGTTGTCGGAGATGACCGTCATCACGTCGAGGGGAAAGAACTCGTGGCGGCGCACTATCGGTGGCACGAGGGCTCCCCCTGCCGTCAGCACCCGCAGTCCGCGCTTGCCTCCGGTGATGACAAGGGCCTGGTTACTTTTTGCCACCTTGTAGCGTATCTTGAATATCAGCAGGCAGATAAGGAGGAAGACGATCAGGATGAACGCACCGATAATCCAACCGAGAGCGGAAAACGCCTGAAAGACGACATCCATGACTGCTCCATTCCTCGAAAACTCGTCAATTGAAACCTCTGGCAAAGTTTAGCAGATTGACCGTTTGCACACCTGGTTCCCCGCAGGCACGGCTTCCTGTAGGCACGCCAGCAGATCAAGCATCTGCCCTGTATGCTCCTGCTGCTTCAGTTCGCATTCCCAGAGGGTAAAAACCTTCCAGCCACAGGCTACAAGCTCAGAATATACCTTGTTGTCGCGCATTGTGTTCTCTTCAAACTTGTTAATCCAGAAGTACTGGTTCTTCTTTGGAGTATAGGCGTATCTGCACCCTTCATGGTGATGCCAGAAACAACCATTGACGAATACGGCAATCTTTCTGCCTGGATAGGCAATGTCTGGCTTCCCGGGCGCCTTCTTCCAATGAAGTCTGTAGCCGGGGAATCCTTCATCTCGAAGAATCTTCCGAACCAGAAGTTCAGGCTTTGTGTTGCTGCCCCTGTTGCCCTGCATGGTTTTGCGAATGGCGGGGTCGACCTCTGGATTAACGGCTTCGTTGAAGGTGTACATTGATCCAACATTCAGAGGGAGGTCGTTTTCTTTACGTAGTCAATAAATCTCTTCAGGGTCCATATCCTATCACGCATGCTGGCGGGGTATGTGCTGATGTAGGGCTTTGGTACCACCAACACCACGCCCTCCTCCTCCATTTCCTTCAATTGTGAGACAGATATGCCCTGTTGAAGAGTAAACAGATGCTTCATGGTATCTCTGCCCTTGAACAGGTCCGCCTCGTTTATCACCTGCCGCCATCGGTCCTTGCAGCTTGTCTTTGCCGCCAGGACTACCAGTTTCTCAAGGGGATAACCATGGGTGTGGTACGCGGCTTCGTTGGGGAAGATAAAGTCTGGGTGCTTGTTGCCCTCTGTCCGTGGTTGGGCCGAATAGCGCAGATCATTGAGATCGAAGATGTGAGCCAGATGGTGTTCAAGAGATTTGCCCGCCCTGCTCTTGCGCTTGTTCAACACTGAGTTCGCAAGCACGACAAACTCCTCGACCGATGAAAAGCCCTTTGAAATCAGATCCCCATACCTGTCTTGCTCCAGCCTTTTGAACAGCGTGTATTCCGTGCCAATCCAGGCGAGGAGTTTCTGGTCGGGATCTGCGCGGGGATCGTCGGCATGGCCAAATACACGAGCCTCGATGTCCTGCGCAGCGAAAGCCATATCTTTTGTATCGGGGAACTCAACAGTGAGAGAGGCGATGAACTCCCGGATGCCTGCCTCCAGCTGGTCTTCATCCCCGGGCACACCGGCACTGATGAGGGTGCCGGTATCGGAAGGACTCATGCCGTAATGGCCAAGGAAAGAATCGATCTCGTCCTCAGTGCTCAGGATATAGGCCTGATAGTGCTCTTCATCACGCTTGACGAAAACAAACAAATCGCCGGTATGCTCAGTGCTGAGAAAGGGAAATCCCTTCTGGAAGCGTGTGATGCGATACTCATTGCGTGTTCCTGCGCCGTAATAGATGAACCTGGATTCGGTATCAAAATCATCTTGCCAGCGAATATTGACGAACCTTTCTGAGTTGTCGCCTCGCATTTGCGGCCTGTCGAACAGAATGGTCAGTGCGTTCTTTGCAATGTAGATGCCGGATTGGTGGCCTCCCGTATCGCCCGTGTCGTTCGCCGAGAGAAACTTGCAGTAGGCAATTGTTCCCGTGTTTACCGCCTGGATTGCACGTTCTGCAAGATAGGTGGTTTCGAACGCCGAATCGTCAGTTGGCATCAAGTGCCTCCATCGTCTTTGCGATGTTCTGGGCAACGGCAGCCATAAGCGGCACTACGACAGAGTTGCCAAACTGACGATATGCCTGAGTATCGGAAACCGGTATCTGGAAGTCGTCCCCAAATCCCTGGAGGCGAGCGCATTCACGGGGCGTCAGTCTGCGAGGCGTACCCTGCTCCTGGGGGATCAGAATCTCTGACCCGTCTTTGTGGTACCGCGCACTGAGGGTTCTGGTAACACCGTCCAGATCGACCATGCCGTAGCCAAATCCATTGCCTTTTGCTCTGTGCTTTTCTGCGTAGTCTTGCAGGTATTTCCAGAGATGCTCAGACAGCGTATAGCGAGCATCAACCTGTTTTTCAAGAATAGTGCGTACTTTTGGCTTGACCCTGGGCTTACGCTGCGGGAATTCAAAGGGCACGTTGCTGCCATAGCGTTTCTTGTCAAAACCTACAAGCAGGATACGTTCCCTGTGCTGTGGCACATAGTTTTGCCCATCCAGAATTGCCGTATGCACCTCGTAGTCAAGCTCTTCCAACACTTCCATGATGATCTTCCAGGTGTTGCCCTTATCGTGGCTTTTGAGATTCTTGACGTTTTCCAGCAAAAAGGCCTTCGGTCTTTTCTCCTTGATGATTCTGGCGACATCAAAAAACAGTGTGCCCTGGGTTTTGTCGAGAAAACCAGTCTTTCGTCCCAGACTCTTCTTTTTGGAAACCCCTGCAATCGAGAAAGGCTGGCAGGGAAAGCCCGCTACCAGAATGTCGTGGTCTGGAATGTCCCGCGCATTGATCTTTGTGATGTCCCCTTCAGGTAATTCTCCGTAATTGGCAAGGTAGGTCTTCTGGCAATACTTATCCCATTCACTGGAAAACACGCACGTGCCCCTACTCTTTTCAAAGGCTCGTCGCATGCCTCCTATTCCAGCAAACAGGTCTATGAACGTGAATTTGGCGGCCTTTCTCTTCTTGGTTGTCTGAGCGGGCTTCACCTGGGAAAGGTAGATGAGCGTCGCTTCATTGAGGCACTCCTGGATTGGTTTGTTTTGAATCCTCGAGACCTCGCGCAACTCCTCATAGATTTTGTCGTCAATTCGCGCGTGTACCTGTTGTGGCATGGCCTGCCTCTCTGGGAAATATCGAGTACCATTTCTTTCCCTGAATTATACAATCGGTTTATGCGAAAACTGACGACATCCGTCAATTTGCCTGCTCCCGGATAGGCGGAACCCGCGTGAGGTACGCGTAAGGTCCGCTTGGGATGCGTGCACGTGATGTGCACAGAATGTGAGGTGCAGACTACCTCTCTACCTCTCCCTATCCGAGGTCCGCATACGATTGAAAACCCCCAGCCCCGCCCTGAACCAAAAGGGCTCCATGCGTTTCGTCGCCGTCACCAGCTCTTGGGTAATCGCGATATGTTGTGGACAAAGGCTTTCGCACTTACCGCACTTCACGCACCTGTGCGCGGTGTAGTTCTTGCTCGGCGCGTTTGCGCCGGTGCTCGTGACGTATTGCGTAAGTCCCGTGATAAAACCATTGGCGTAGCTCGTGTTGTATGATGCGAAAATGCCGGGTAT
>JAIRXA010000066.1 GCA_031268525.1 Coriobacteriales bacterium
CGACGCAACAGAGAACCGTCCCCTGTTGCGGAGTCTACGTCCCCCTGTCACACGCAAGGCCCGTTAGCACCAAAGGTAACGGCGTGCGAACGGCGGGGTCAATGGTACAGCAGCGTCAGATGTCAGACGGTATAATGAGCAAATTGTATCGTTAGCTGGGCAGGGGCGGCCTATGGCGGAAGGGGTGCAATGTCTACCCGAAAGATGCCGACAGGCGAAGAGCCGCCCAAGGGCTATGAGTCGTTGGTTGCAAAACCGAAAATCGAAGGCGTCGAGGTCAAAGGCGTTTTTGTCACACAGCTCGCAAAAAACGAGAGATTTGAGATCGAGTCCGTACGCGCCAAAGCGCTGTCTTCCATCAGGTCACCAACTGGGTTGACCAATGAAGTACTGACCTTTGAGGATGAGATCAATATCATTCCCGATAAAAGTACCTCCGACAAGATGCTGTTTCTGGCACGCTGCGATTCGACTCTGGCAGGCTATGCGCTCGTGATCATCGGCTGGCCCCAGCCCGCCACCTGGACGATCCAGCACATGATCATCAACCCGGGAAATCGTCTGCGGGGCATCGGCACAACCATTGTGCAGCAGGTGGAGAATTACGCGCTTTCGTCCGCAGTCGCCTCGGAGAACATCTTTGCGATTCCGATCGAGCGTGAGGGAACCGGTTTCTGGAAGTTCCTCGGTTACACCGTAGAAACTGGTCGCCTACCCGTGCGCATCGGTGGCCTCAATCGCGAACTGATGATTTGCCGCAAAGAACTGTCAGCCCTTGAACCTTAGGGAAGCAAAAGCGAGGACGGAGCAAAATTTGTAGACGAGGGACGGTTCCTTGTCTACAAATTTTGCCCCGTCCCCTTTGTCACCCTCGCTCTGTCGCGCCTCGTCACCCCACGTTCGCAAGGGCTTGCTCCACCTCAACGATCTGGGCTTCGGGAGTGGACGCACCCGCACTCACCCCGACCTTCTCCACGCCAGCAAACCATTCGGCACGCAGCTCGACGGAACTCTCGATGTGCCAGGTGCACGGACAGACCGTCCGGCACAGCTCGGCCAGACGCGTGGTATTACCCGAGTTCCGTCCACCGACAACAATCATCACTTCGACCTCACGTGCTAGCTTGATAGCAGCTTCCTGGCGTTGCCGCGTCGCAAAGCAGATGGTGTCACGAACCTCGGGCTGAATGCCCCGCGCCTCCAGAGCCGCGACGATAGCGGCCAGAGCCCCGGGTGATTGCGTGGTCTGCACGACAACTCCAATGCGTTCTGGTTGCAGGCCATCCAAAGGAGGCAGATCGCCCGGCTCCTGAACAACAAGCGTCCCCTCTCCGGCCCAAGAGCTGATCGCCTCAACTTCAGGATGGCCGCGCTCCCCCACCACGAACACGGTAGAGCCTTGTTCACGTAATTCCCGCGCTGCCTGTTGGGCCTTGGAGACGTGCGGACAGGTTGCGTCGACGATGACGAGTCCCTTGGCACGCGCCGCTTCAACGACCTGAGGTGCAACACCGTGGGAGCGCAGCACGAGCGTGCCGCTGGCAACCTCGTCAACACTCGTCGCCACCTCAACTCCGCGTTCCTGCAACTCTGCAACCACCTGTGGGTTGTGGATCAGCGGGCCGAGCGTGTGTACGGGCGTTGGCCCGTCGGCGGCCTTGTCAACAAGAGACAGAGCGCGCTCGACCCCATAGCAGGCGCCGGCGTATTCGGCACGCGTGATCTTCATCGGAGGGTCTTCCGGGGGGTTTTCATCTGAGGATTTCCCGGAGGGTTTTCATCGCGGTGGCTCCAAGGCATAAACCCGTCGCATCACCTCAGTGGTGAAGGCTGCGAGCAGCTCTTCCTTCTCCATGCCTACAAACATCGGATCGTCAAGAGCAAGCGGCTCACCAAAGCGCAGGGTGATACGTGGCAAGCGGAACAATCGTTTGCCTTCGGGGCAGATGCGCTCGGTGCCCCACAGGCGCACGGGCAAGACCGGCGCCTTCGCAAGACGGGCGATCAGCGCGATCCCCTCGTGGTTAACTACCGTCTGACCTGCAAAGCGAACGCGCGTCCCCTCGGGGAATATCCCCACATATTCACCGCGTTTGAGCATTCGAACCGCACGCTTGACGGCAAGGAGATCGGCACTGTCGCGCTTGACCGGAAAGACCCCGATCCATGAGGCCAGACGGGCGATCACCGGATTGAGCGCGAAGAGTTCCTCCTTGCTCATGAAGCGAACGACGCGCGGACGCAGCACGCTGAGCACGAAGACCGGATCGAGATTGGAACAATGGTTGCCCGCGATGATGATGCCCTGATCGGCAGGAAGTTTTGCCAACTGTTCGTGCAAATCGTAGGCTCGATACCGAAACAGGGGACCCAAAATGACTCGTACGAGCCCCGCAAAGAAGGTGCGAAACCTCTGTGGGGAGCGCCCCTCACCAGAGGCGGGGGTATCGAAGAAGTAGTCGAGGGGTTTCATGCCCTGTGAGTTTCAGAGGAATTCGCGGATTGGCAGGCGCTGCTCTCGACAAGTTTGGCGCTCTGGTCGGTGCTGTTCTCGACGAGTTTGGCACTCTGGTCGGTGCTGCTCTCAACGAGTTTGGCGATAGCTTTGACAACTGCGTTGATGCTCATGGTGGTTGTATCGATCTCTACCGCATCGGGAGCCTGCATGAGCGGCGCGACCTCACGTGAGCTGTCGTAGGCATCGCGGCGGTGGATATCAGCGAGAATACCCGCTTCGTCAAGGCCCGTATAGAGGGTGCTCGCCTTCTCGGCCTTCTTGACGTTTTGCTGGTAACGCCGCCGCGCGCGTTCCTCGGCGGTGGCGGTCAGAAAGACCTTCAACTCGGCGTCTGGGAAGACAATCGTACCGATGTCACGACCCTCCATCACGGTATCCTGAGTTCGCCCAATGATGCGCTGCTGTTCCGTGAGCGCGGCGCGTACTCCGGGATCTGCAGAAACGGGCGAGACGGCTTTATCAGCCTCGGGCGTGCGGATGTTCGTGGTAACATCCACGCCGTCGATGAAGACCTGTGAGGGCAGGGGTTCGCCGGACAGATAGCCAAAGGTGATCGGTTCGTTGGTAGCGATCTGCGCGATGCGGGTCTTCGTCGCCGCAGGCAAGGGGTCGCCGAGGGCAAGGCCCTCCTCCAAGGCGCGCCAGGCAACCGAACGGTACATCGCTCCCGTGTCGAGATAGGCAAAGCCAAGCTTGCGGGCAACCAATTTGGCGACGGTAGATTTGCCGGAAGCAGCCGGCCCGTCGATGGCAATGATCATGTAGACAATCCTTCCATTGCGGCGCTCCTGAGAGCGCCCGATAAGATGTAGCTGTCATTGTACCTCAGGGAGAGAGTCTGGGCGCTTCGTCGCCGGTCGATTCGTGGCCAGCGCCTCGTGGCCAGCGCCGCTTTTCTCGTAAGGGCACGCAAACGACAAGCAGGAGGGCTCCAGAAGGCTTAGTCTAATATAGTATAGATAACACTATAGTGAGTCATAGGGTATTGTTTCGTGCTCAATTATATATTCAGAGATATCAAACCCTTCCGCAGTTTGTGGGGAAAGCTGTAATAGGCCCTCCGTTGAACTCGTGGATTCCTTAAGAGAGCCAAGCGATATGCCATTAATAATGTTGACAAACTGGGTTGTCTCGCTAAATAGACTATAGTAGGCAGTTCCTATTTCTCTTTCTTTCATGCTCAAGAAATTCACCCATAGCACTCGATTGTAATAGGGAACAAACAGATCACCAGACACCTCGCCGCCTATTGCCTTTGTTCCTTGGATGAGAAAAGTTCCAGTATGTCTGTCAAGCTTAATTTCTTTATAAACAAATGCAGCATTATCTCTGTAGGTTTTGAGATATGCGTTAAGTGATCCGTAATATATATAGTCAAGATAGCAGCTATTCTGCGCATTTGTCATCCACCTGACAACAGAGGGGAAAGGTTGCGGCTTTGACAATTCAGAAATCACATTAGCGTCAATGACATACATGGCTATTCCTCGAAAAGGCGAAGGGGCGGGGTTTTGAGCGTTGCGGCACATCGAAATCAAAACCTCCAACAGAGGACGACTGGTCAAGAAACAACAAGACCCAAGAACCTGATGCAGGAACAACCGCAGCCTCAAGAATCGCCTTTGCCTCAGCCTGCAAAGAACGGCCATTTTGCGCGGCGCGAACCGCCAAACTTCTTTTTGTCTGCTCATCGACATCACGCACCAAAATCAGGCATTACTATCACCTCACTCCAACGAAAGCTATCACTGCTATCACTGCTATCCATGATAGGACACCCAGGAACACCTTGTCACGCTTCGTCTGGTACAGCCTCAATCGCAGTATCCGGCTGCTGTAGTATTCGTTCTTGGCTACAGAGTCAGTACGAGTGACCCCCACACTATGAAGTGGACTCTGCAAACGCCTTTAGAACACCGCTCTATCGTTACGGCACCTTTGTTCTATCCTTGCCATGTGTTCTCGCCCTCCTATGCGTCTCCCATGACCTTACAAGGCTATTCGGTGGTGTCTGTGGGTTTGGGTTTTCTCTGATTGCGCTTTGAGCACAGGGGGCTACACCATCTCCGTTTGCGTCCCCGCTCTTTTCGCGCGATGTAGGGCTTATGGCATTGCTCGCATCGTCCCACGCGTCCAACCCTGAATGCATCGAACAGCGAATACCAAAGCGTTGATATGAATTCGTTACAGGCGATCACTTCGCTAAACTCCAACGAAGAAACAATGCGGACATGTCGCAGATGCGCCGTTATCGCACTGGATACAAACAGACGGGCGATACGCTCCAATACCCGTTCATCACTTAAGTCGGGATTATCGCCAAATTCGAACCTGTGCGATATAAGCTCTCCTCGCTCTCCCCAATATGGCGCACCGTATCCATCGTTCAGCACACTTACAGGCAAGCAAGCCTTGATGTTATCTGCTTCAGAGTCAAAACTGTAAGTTACAAGTACACTAATGCCGCGTTTAGTAGCAAAGGGCTCATTTTCACTTAATGATTGTATGTAACGTCGGTAGTATCCATCATGTACCACGGGGACGGAAAAATAAAACGCGTCCAATTCTGGACGGTATGCAAGTCCACATTCTGCGAGCGCATCAAGGGTTACCACTTTGTCGTCAATCAGCGATACCACGTTAAGGACAGAAACGAAAACCTCACGCATTGACAGCGCATCCTCAATTTCCATTCCGTCGGTGATCAGGTTCTCTATCAAAAAAGTACCCATCTTTTCGCTGTCGTCAGCAGCTATAAATTCTTCTCTGAGCTTGTCGGTATTGATAGCGAGGGGTTCGCCGATCGTACGAAAGAACAATGACCTGTAGCCGTCTCTGAAGTTTTTTACCGGGTACGCCTCAACCATAATTTTCTCCATGTCTTGATTAACGGATATTTTGTTCTGAATTAAGGACGGATATAATGGTAGACACTGAAAGAGCATCAGTCAATGCCCTAAATGAAATGGAGTAAAGATGATTCGCTTAATTCAAGAACGAACAAAGCTTGGGTTCTCCCAAGCAAAACTCTCGCGCATTGCAGATTTGAACACTTCTACAGTGTGCTGCATTGAGCGAGGAGAGATGAGGTCATGGCTGGCGCAAAAGAGGAAACTTGCCGACGCGCCGAGCTGGCAGGGCGAACCCGATGACCTGTTCGAGGAGGCCAAATAATGAGAGCCATAAAAGCGGGTGGGTGGGCTGCCCACCAAGACGAAACAGCCCACGACATGCCCGCAGATGGACATAATACTATTCTGTCAGGAATGCCCGATATTCTCACCCTCGAACAGACTGCCGAGGTCTTGCAGATTGGCATTACTACGGCGCGGGGGATGTGTCGTCAACATCAGATACCGGCCTTCAAGGTTGGGCAGCAGTGGAGGGTTCCGCGCGCGTGGCTCTGTGAGTTCATACAGGGTGGCGGCAATGGATAACATCATTTTAGATGCCATCAAAGCCACTCCTCTTTGGCTCGTGTGGGAGCTTGATGACCGCGGCGGCAGGGTCGCGCAGAACGAGACAACAGCACGCCAGTGGTGGTCTGAGGCCGCATCACCAGACCCAGAGGGCCTTGCGTGATTTGGCCCGCCGAATATGAGGCACTGGCCTCAGCCATCGTCGGAGGTGCTGAGGAGCGCTACGTCGCTGCCATCCTTGAACGCCTGACCACCTCGCTGGTGTCCGGTGGCCAGCTTCAGGCACAGAACTGGCGCGACATCGAGCGGCTCGCTCAAAGCAACCACGCCGCGCTTACCGACCTTTCAATACGATACCGCACTCAGATAGCATCCCAAACACAACAGGCCGTCACAGGCGCCCTGAGTGCTTCTGCGGCGAGTGATCTGGCCGTCTTGTCAAAGCTCTACCCTTCAGTTGTCCCAAAAGCCACTACCGAGTTGTTCGGGCGTATCTCAGCACAAAGCGTCAAAGGCGTCCAGCAGATGATCGCCCGGCAAAACCTGGCCATGAGCAAGGCTGCCGAGCGCACGTGGTATGAGGTGGCAGGAGAAGCAGTTACCAGCTGGAACCATTCGGCTGCAACACGGGATAGCATCATGACCCAAGCAGTCAAGCGCCTGTCTTCTGAGGGCGTGCAGTTTATCGACTACACATTCGGGCGGCGCACCACGATAGATGCAGCACTTCGCCGCACTATGACAGCTCAGATAAACGAGGCTTCCGGGCGCATCACAGAAAGTTATCTGGACGAGTTTGACCATGACTTGGTAATGACTTCCGCACACTTCGGCGCACGCCCCGAACATGAGGTGTGGCAGGGCAAGGCGTACTGCCGCAGTGGACGCAAGACCATAGACGGCGTGACCTATCCGGACTTCGCCCAGGCCACCGGCTACGGGGATGTGGCCGGGCTTGCGGGCATCAATTGCAATCATTCTCACGGCCCGTACTATCCCGGCATCTCCGAGCTACCTGAGATCGAGCAAGAACGAAACGGCATGACCTCGGCGGAGTACTACAAAGCCACACAGCAGCAGCGCGGCCTTGAACGCCAGATACGCGACAAGAAACGTGAGATAGCACTGGGTCAGGAGGCAGGGCTTCCCATGACGCAGGAGCGGCTTGAACTGGGCACTTTGCAAAACAGGCTGAAGGGCTTCACCGACAGCAGGGGGCTCGTGCGTCAGCCTGCACGTGAGAAGGCCTATGGGGTGGGGGCACAGCCGAGGGGGCTGAGGGGTAGTGCCAAGACGGTGCAACATTCGTCTGTTGCTACCTATGGGGCTCTCGACCCTGGCGGCATCAGGGCGCTGCAACAACAAAGCGACAAGACATTTAAACTGCTTACGGGCAGCAAGTCAGAACGCTTTACCGAGAAGGGCGTTATTCATAACTACACCACAGGTCTCCATAAGCAACTCAATCCATACCTCTATGGTAAGTCCAATGTTCCGGGCGGTGCAGCGCAGGCGCTGGAAAGAGATGCTCGCCTCATCGACAGCGCTATGGGCAAGTTCGAGCTTGGGGAGGACATCACGGTATTCAGCGGCACGAACGCCAAGCATTATGCCGATTGGGCGGTCGGGGACGAGCGCTCGATCGCTGCCTACCTGAGCACATCGGTGTCCGAGCAGGGAAACTACAAGGCGCAGCACTTCTACAACCAGGCCAAAGACCCGTTAATGCTTGAGATAAGAGTTCCCAAAGGCACGCAAAGCCTGTATATTGGAGACAACACGAGTTTTCACCACCCAGAAGACGAGTTCCTGCTTGCGCGTGGACTAAACTACCGAGTTGTCGAACGGACAGGCACAAGATTGATATTGGAAGTGATCAGTTAGATGTTCTACAACATCGCATGTGACAAAGACGACGTAGTATTTGACTCCGAACGTTTTCAGGCGTACACCGAGACGCGGGACGGCTGCATGGTCGATTTCATCGAGTTCAAGGACGGCATGGAGGTCACGGACGAGTTCATGATGCAGAGGGCGCACGACTACGCCCCTTACGTGAAGGGCGGTTTGGAGCTCTCTCTAGCTTCTGTCGCAAGTGAATTGGAGAGCGGATGGCCCCCTTGCGACAGGATTGCGACTATTTATTGCCGTGACTGCGGGCGCGATGTCATGGATAGCAGGGTGTATCTTCTCAAACCTGAAAAAAAGTACGGCTTTACGCTTGAAGGTGCCCGCGCAGGCTTCTTGAGCTTTGATCCCTATGGCCCCCCTGATTACCCCCCGCCTCCCCGGCTCATACTGGATGTGGATTGACCTGTGGCACTTGAACAGGATGGATCAATGAGAAGCAGCCCATTTGTGGAGGCGATTATCAATGCTCTTGGAGCAAAGTTCTAAAAGAGTTCATCGCCGGATGCCACATCTGCCGATTTTTGAGGCATTGCTTGCTGAGCATGGAACATTTGGCTTAAAACGCAAGTACTTTGATGAGGACTTTGAGGTCAAACCCAACGCCCCCGCCGGGCTGAAAGAAGAGATTGCGCTGCTTCGCTCCGGGAAGTACTAGTGTTAAGTTAAGTTGAAAACTTCAATTTCTTCATAGCATTTCCACCCCTTTGCTGCTATCGTTGCCAGTGGAGGTGAACAGCATGACGAAATATGTGGTGACTTTAGAGCAAGAGGAGCGGGAAGGACTGCTTGCGGCAGTGAGGAAGGGCAAGGGGGGTGCCAGGGCGATCAGACACGCCAACATCCTTCTCGCCGTTGACAAAGGCGAGCATGCCGACTTCAAGATGACAGACGAGGAGGCGGCATCGGCGTATCGGACATCCGCCCGCACGGTCTATTCCGTGAAGAGGTCTTTCGTGGAAGACGGGCTGGATGCGGCCGTTGGCCGCAGGGAGGGCTCCGGGGCGAGAGGGCGCAGGAAGATAGACGGGGAGGTGGAGGCCAGGATCGTGGCCATTACCTGCACCGACCCGCCAGCAGGCCACGCCTCGTGGACGCTTCGGCTCTTGGCCGACAGGGTGGTGGAGCTTGAGATATTGGACAGCATCTCGTATGTCGCCATCGGTGAGGTCTTAAAAAAACGAAATTAAGCCATGGCTACACAGGGAGTGGTGCATACCGGAATGTTCCTGCGAGTACGTAGCCCACATGGAAGACGTGTTTTCCGTCTATGAGCGACCTTACGACCCGCTTTTGCCCGTGGTCTGCATCGACGAGTCCTCCAGGCAACTTATCGGGCACACCAAAGTGCCCATCCCAGCATCCCCTGGCCATACGGAGATATGGGACTACGAGTACAAGAGGAACGGCGTCGCAGACGTGTTCATGATATTTGAGCCGCTCGGATCCAGGCACCACGTGCAGGTTACCAAAACCCGCACCAGGAAAGACTTCGCCGAGTGCCTGCGCCATACCTCAGAGGAGATGTACCCGCACGCTGAAAGGATCGTCTTGGTTTGCGACAATCTCAATACGCACAGCCTCGGTTCCCTTTACGAGGCATTCCCGCCCGAGGATGCAAGGAGGATAGCAAGTCGCTTCGAGGTACACTACACACCGAAGCATGGCAGTTGGCTGGACATGGCCGAAATAGAGTTGGGAGTCCTCAAGCGTCAATGCCTGTCTGAAAGGATAGCGACGATAGAGGACATGGAGCGGGAGATCAGGGCATGGGAACTTGAGCGCAGCTCGAAATGCCTGGCGGTGAACTGGCAGTTCACAACTGAGGATGCGCGGATAAAGCTGCAGCGACTATATCCGCAGTTTTCAAATTAACAGACCACTAGCTGTGGACGAAGCGACGAGAGAATATTTGAAATGAACGTGCGCTATATCGGTGACTACTATAAGGTTTCTCTCATCAAGGGCACTACCTATCATGTCGTAGGGGTAGAGAAATCTTGGTATCGCATTGTTGATGAAACAGGCGAGGATTATCTTTTTCCTCCAGAAGAATTTGAGGTTGTCGAAGAAGAGACTAATGTTACATCGGCCCCTTCGTGGCCAGTCATGGTAAATCTTTCCCACTTGCAATCATTTGAATTTCATTCCACCTCTATGACAAACAGTCTGTCGCCCGATTGTCCGTCTTCTGCGTTGTGTTATTCTTGAAAACGCTCGACTGAGATCGGTATGTATACTGCTCCATGACAAATGTCGAGCAGAAAGACAGCTGCTCGCAAGAAGGTGTTTCCTATATCTTTTCAGTTTGGTGGCTAGAATGGGTGTCCGTCTCCTTGGGCTGCTTTATAATTGCCCTCGCAGGCATCCATGCTCAACAAATATCACTGGCATAGAGGGGATGTACTATGACTGAGGAAGAGAGAGCGACATCAGAGCCGGAGGACACGACAGCAGAACAAGAAAAGTTGTCACCTCAGCAGGAGAAAAACGGTAAGAGCAAAAAGAAGGTAATAGCTATCAGTGTTGGCGTAGCAGTTGTCGCAATTGCAATTGCCGCTATCTGTTTCTGGTATTTCCAGTTCAAAGTTCCTTATGACCAAGCTGTTGAAAACTACAATGCGGCCATAGAAAACTACCGTGCTGAAATAGCTGCCCTTGAAGAGAGAAGCTCTCAACTTGAAAGCGATATAGCATCATTACAGACAGTCATCGATTCAGAGGAACAACCACTGGATGAAGCGCTGCTTACGTCTGCGGGGGCGATCATTGGCGAAGCCCAAGGTGCAAGGGCTCTTGTCCCCGAGATACCCGAAATGCCGACAGAGACGGAAGCCATTAACAGGGCTACCACGGAAATCAATACAAAAGCAGAAGAGGTGGCTGCTCAAGGCAACTATAGTCAGATTTTAGCGGAACTGGCAGACGCTCAAGAGACACTCGAAACCAGCATCCAACAAATGAATCAAGTTACTAATCCGACAGAACAATTTGTTATCGAAAGAATCCAGGGACTTCCTAGCATCGCAGGAGTTCAGGCAGTGACTGAAGATCACGACCCCAACGGTAATCTGAATAAGCAAGGTGGATACACGGCGACCGTATATTTCTCTTCTGATCTCATAGACCAAAGCGAAGTCTTTGGTGACGATATCGTAGACAAAGCCACAGAGGGAGGTGGCGCTGTCGAGGTCTATCGAACTGTCGAAGAAGCCGAAGCAAGAGATACCTATTTGAGCGCATTTGATGGAGGTATCCTCAGCTCAGGTTCACATGTTGTTTGTGGAACTGTTGTTATAAGAACGTCAAACTTGCTCACGGCCTCCCAACAACAAGCTCTAACGGATAGTATTCGAGAAGCCTTGATTGAGATTAGATAATTGCGAGCAATACAGCTTTCATCTGCAAATATAAACCATGACTGCGTTGCCAAAAAGTTCTTTCACCTGATCACAACCCCTGAAAATTATCAGGTAGGTGCTATGGCATCGACAAATACGCCAAGTCGTCGAGGAAGGCGGGGTAGCTGACGGCCATGCAGGCCCTATCGTCGATGTGGATAGGGGTCTGCGAGCCATAGATGTGCTGGGCCATCGTCCACGTCATGGCGAGTCGATGGTCGCCGTGAGTGGGAAGCACGATAGGGCTCGCAGACGAAGCGTCCGCAAGACCGGCAAGACAGAAAGGGACGTCCGAGGAGGACGTGGCTCTTGACGAGAGGGCGCTGCCTTCAACATAAAGCGTATCGCCCTCGCTGTAGGCCTTATAGCCCATTGCACGCAAGCCCTCCTCGATGGCGGCAAGGCGGTCGCTTTCCTTCACACGCAGTTCTCCAACACCCTGAAAAACCGTCGTCCCCTGAGCGCCCGTGGCAAGCAAGGCAAGGATGGGCAGCTCGTCGATGAGGCTCGGCACCTCCTCGGCGACCACCGTGGTCGCCTGAAGCGAAGGCGAATAACGCACGGTCACACACCCAACGCGTTCGGCGCCGAGAGCGGTCTGCCCCTCGGTGTCCTCGTGGATGCTGATCTCGACCCCCATACGACGCATGACCTCCAGAAAACCGGTACGCGTCGGATTGAGCAGCACGTCCCGCACCGTAACTTCGCTGTCGGCAATAAGCGCGGCCCCGACCAGCAGAAACGCGGCAGAGGACGGATCGCCCGGCACAGCGAGCGCGCTACTCGGAGCGACCGGGCTTTGACCTCCCTCGATGCTCGTCGTCAAGCCGTCCGTTCGCACATCCACACCAAACGCAGGTAGAAGCAACTCGGTATGGTCGCGGCTCCTGCTCGGTTCGGTGACGCTTGTCGTACCCGAAGCATGGAGGCCAGCGAGCAGAACGGCGCTTTTGACCTGCGCGGAAGCGACAGGCGAACGATAGTCGATGGCCTTGAGGGCTGCGGTGCCCCTGACCACAAGCGGCAGGGTGTCGAGGTTTTCGCTTGTGCAGCTAGTGCGCGTGTCATGCGATGCCTCAAAGTTCGCGCCCATCGTTGTCAGCGGCAGCGTGACGCGATTCATGGGGCGCCGTGAGAGAGATTCGTCTCCATCAAGCAGAGCAGTGAGATTGTAGCCCGAGAGCAGGCCCAACAGAAGGCGGGCGGTCGTTCCCGAATTACCGCAGTCGAGGGAGAAGAAAGAGGCGGCCTGATCGCTTTCGCGAGAGGTGTTATGGTCGCCGCCGTGAGAGACGTTGTGATCGCCGCTGCGAGAGGCGGCAGAAACGGGCGAAACGGATTCTGGATGACGAAGTTGAGGGCCTGCCTCTCCCCAGCCGGTGATCGTGCCAGCGAGACCGGTCTTCTCCTCATGCAGGTCAACCGTAGCCCCAAGTGCCTCTATCGCAGCGAGGGTCGAGCGAACATCCAGCGAAGGTAGCAGGCCGCTGACCTGTGAGGTGCCGTCCGTCATCGCGGCAAACAGGGCCACCCGATGCGAGAGCGACTTATCGGAGGGTACACGTAGAGTGCCACGCAAAGGCGAGGGCCTGTTGCCCAACAGAGACGGGGCCTGCGTGTCGTTGTGGTTTTGATCTGCGCCTAGAGGCTGCATATCGCTCACACACCCTCACTCCTGCGGCGACAGCGGACGCAAAGAGAAATCGTACCCACCGTCCAGCAGTTGCCGTGAGAAACCGCCGATGTCTCCTTCATCGGTCAGGATGAGTTCGAGGATAGCCGATGCCTCGTTGATATGGTCGATGTCGATGGATTGAATGTTGCAGCCGGATTTGCCCGCAAAACCCGTGACCTCGGCGATGACTCCGGCGTGGTTGGCCATCGGGATACGCAGCTCCACGAGTTTGGCGGAATCCGGTACCCAGGTGGCGGGAATGGACGACCGCAGATAGGCAGCGTTGGTAAGCAGTCGTGCAAGGCTGCGCTTATCTCCATCGGATATGGACTGCTCAAACTCGCCTATAATAGTTTTAAGCTCTGCTAGCCCCCGTGCCAGAGCCCTTTGATTGTCCAGCGCGATGCCGCACCACAGCTCTGGGGAGCCCGCCGCGATACGGGTCGTGTCCTTAAAGCCGCCCGCCGCCAGACGGAACAGTTCCTGACGTTCTCCGGCATGTTCGCCTGCCAACTGCATGAGTGCCGATGCCACCACATGGGGCACGTGACTGACAATGGCGATGGCGTCGTCATGCTCCTCGCGCGGCAGACTGATACTCCGCGCTCCGAGCGTCGTGACGAATTCATGCAGACGCAAAAAGAGCGCCGAATCGGTCGTAGCGTTTGGGCAGAGTATCCAATGGGCGCCGGAGAACAATCCGGCGCGAGCCCCGTCGATGCCATTGACCTCACTGCCTGCCATCGGATGCCCGGGAATATAGCGCGTCGAATCTCTCAGGATGCTGACAGCGGCATCCACAAGCAGCCCCTTGGTGGAGATAACGTCGGTGATCGCACCGCCATAGCCGGACGCTTCGATACGCCGAAACCAGTCTTCGGCACCTGAAGCGGGGACCGCCAGCACAATCAGCTGGGTCGCTTCGTCGTCAAACCATTCGTTGGCGTCCTTATCGGCAAGCCATGTGGCCAGATCGGCATCCTGAGCGCTCGTCAAGAGGCGCCCCTCGTCGATATAGCCCTTGGCGAGTGCGCCTTCGATCGCCCGTCGATCGACATCGATTCCTCGCACAAAGGGTACGGGGCCTTCCTGCTGTTTAAGCGCGGCAGCGACCGAGCCGCCGATCAGCCCAACTCCAATGATGAGCACGGAGGCAAAGGGTGTACCACTCTGTGATTCTAGCCGCGCCATGACTCCACCCTAGCTTCCTCTTGTCGCCAGTCGAACAGCTCCTCAAAAGCGGCGATGACTGCTGTTACCGCAGCTTCATCGCCGACCGTGATACGCAAACCATTCGCTCCCGCGAAAGGCCGCACGATGAGACCGCGCTTCAGGAGCGCCTCGAAGCTTGTCGCTGCGTCGGGCACTTCGACCCAGACAAAATTCGCTTGCGAGGGATAGGAGCGCAGGCCAAGCTCGGCGAAGCAGGCCTGCAGACGTGATCGTCCCTCGGTGTTCAAGGCCCGACGTCGGGCGATCTCCTCGGCATCCTCCAGACTGGCAATCGCTCCCACCTGAGCAACCGTGTTCACGTTGAAAGGCTCGCGCACCTTGTTGACCATCTCGACAAGAATCGCCGGAGCAAAACCAAAACCGCAGCGAATGCCAGCGAGCGCATACATCTTGGAGAAGGTCTTGAGGACGACATACGGACGTTTGCCGTCGAAGAAGGCGAGGGGTTTTGCGGCATCGGGCGCCTGCGCCTCGTCGATGAACTCCTCGTAAGCGACATCCATGATCACCAGGACATGCGGGGGTACCGCGTCCAGAAAACGTTTGAGCGCGTCTTGGGAGACGACACCACCTGTCGGATTGTTTGGCGTGCAGATGAAGGCGATCTTGGTACGTTCGTCGATCGCGGCAAGTAAGGCCTTGAGGTCGTAGCTGCCGTCCGAGCTGAGAGGAACCTGCCGGAACTCAGCGTCAGCGATCATAGCCGAGGACTGATAGACAACAAAAGAGGGCCAGCCATACACGACATTGTCGCCAGGCTGCAGGCAGGTCTCGGCGATCAGGTCGAGCAGTTCGTTGGAACCATTGCCGATGATGATCTGCTCCGGCGTTCGGTCGTAGTGCCAGGCCAAAAGCTGCGTGAGATCGTGCGAAGAGCCGTCCGGATACTCGTTGAGCGCGACGAGTTTCTCGGCCATCGCCGCCAGTGCCGAGGGGAAGGGCGGCAAGGGACTCTCGTTTGAGGAGAGCTTATGAACCTCGTCGGTTACAGCGATCTCCCGTATCTGTTCGGTGCGCAGTCCCGGCTGGTAAGCCATGACCGGCTCGATATTGCTTCTGAAGAAGGCGTTCCAGGCCATAGTGATTGTGTCTCCCCACACGTCTTTCCCGTATCTGCCTGCCTACAGTTTGGGACTCAACCATTCTGGCGCAAGCCCGTAGCGTTCCAGATACAGATTATCGCCATCACTGCCAAAAACCACCGACTCCACATTATAAACGGTCAGCGACCAGAGCTTTTCAGGTGGGAGCTCCAGCCAACAGGAGGTCAGGGCGCGTATCACTCCGCCGTGAGAGATGATCGCGGTGTTTTCGCGCCGAAAGCGCAGGTCGTGGGCAGCGGCTTCTACGCGAGCAGTAAAATCTTCCAGTGATTCCGCCCCCTCGACAGGCCAGTTTGCGGCAGTCGGCCCCCAAGGGAAGCTCAACTGACGCTTGACCGCCTCATCATAGGTCAAGCCTTCCAAGACACCGAAGCCGATCTCCTGAAGCCGCGCGTCCACCTCCA
>JAIRXA010000089.1 GCA_031268525.1 Coriobacteriales bacterium
GTCGATGCCTGGCGTCAGATTGAGCAGGATGGCCGCCGCCACGAACCCACCATAGTTGATGATGCCGAGCATACGGTAACACCCTCTCATGCAGACAGGCCCACAGGTTCCGCAAGGCGTAGGGGCGGGCTTGTCCCGCAAACCCCCTCCCGGGGAGCCCCCGGCATCCTTACAGGACCTTCTCCAAAAAAGCACGGGTGCGCTCGTGTTGAGGCGCACCAAAAACCTGCGATGGCAGACCCTGCTCCACGATCACGCCATCGTCGATGAAGACCACGCGATCGGCGACCTCGCGAGCAAAACCCATCTCATGTGTCACGATAATCATCGTCATACCCGCCTTGGCGAGCTTACGCATCACCGCCAGCACATCGCCGACCACCTCCGGATCCAAGGCGCTCGTCGGCTCGTCAAAGAGCATCAACGCCGGGTCCATCGCAAGCGCCCGAGCGATTGCAACGCGCTGCTGCTGTCCGCCGGACAGCGAACTGGGATAGCAGTCCCACTTCTCAGAGAGCCCCACCGTCGCCAGCAACTCATGCGCGCGTTGCTCCGCGTCTGCTCTCTTGAGTTTCTTGCACTGCATCGGCGCCATCGTGATATTGCGCAGCACGGTGAGATGCGGAAACAGATTGAACTGCTGAAAAACCATACCGATATTTTCGCGAATACGATCGAGATCGGCGTGCTTGTCGGTGATGACTTTGCCATCGACGACAACCATGCCATCCGTAGGCTGTTCCAAGGAGTTGATGCAGCGCAAAAACGTGCTTTTTCCCGAGCCGGATGGGCCAATCAGACAAATGACCTCGCCTTCCTCCACATCAAGGTCCATGCCGCGCAGCACTTCGTTGGAGCCAAAGTGCTTATGCAAATTTTGTATCTGCACCTTGAGCAAGGGACAGCCTCTTTTCTACGAGTTTAGACAGCTTAGAAAGCACGTAGATGATCACAAAGTAAAACACGCCAACGATGATCCAAATCTCAAAGGAACGGAAGGTCCGCGCGATGATCTGAGAGCCCACCATCGTGAGCTCGGCCAAGCCAATGACGGAGATAATCGAGGTGTCCTTGATCGTTATGATGCACTGGTTGACAACCGAAGGTATGACGATACGCAGAGCCTGAGGCAGAATGATCTTGATAAGTGCGGCTCCGTGAGACATTCCGAGCGAACGCGCAGCTTCGGTCTGCCCACGAGGAATTGCCTCAATGCCGCCACGAAATATCTCGGAGAGGTAGGCGCCAGCATTCAGCGACAGCGCCACGATGCCTGCCGTCAGCGCCGTCATCGACAGGCCAAAAGCTTTGGTCACGCCGAAGTAGATGAAGAAGGTCTGCACGAGCAGTGGCGTGCCTCGTATGATATTGATATAGCACATCGCGATCCAGTGCAGCACCTTGATCTTGGAGATGTTCATGAGACAGGAACCCAGACCGATGAACATTGCGATAATCAGGGAAATGACCGAAAGCTGCAAGGTCAAGAGCATACCCTGCAGGAACAATGGCAGTGATTCTTGGAGCAGCTCGAAGAAACTCATCGGGTCATAGGGTCCTTATTGGCTTGCGGGCCACACAGTCAAAGCCTGCCCGTTTTGGATGGACGGGGCCAGCCTATCCTGGCTAGCCCCGTAGTAACATTCGGTCTTATCTCTGTCTTCTCTGATTCACGCCCTCTATTTTTGGATGTAGGTATCGAGTATCGTCTGGTAGGTGCCATTGGCCTTGATGTTTGCCAAACCCGCATCAAACATCGCCAACAGTTCGGCATTTTCGCCCTTCTGTACGGCGAAACCATAACTGCTGCCACGCTCCATCTCGGTGACCATCTTGAGGCCCACACCCTGAGAAATCGCGTATCCAAGCACCGGATAGTCCTCGAACAAAGCCTGCGAGTTGCCCGCCTCAACATCCTCATACATCATTGCGGAGTCCTTGAAAGTCACAAGTTCGAAGCCGTACTCCTCTTGGAGGCTCTGTGCAAAAGCCTCGCCTTCAGTGCCGATCTTGACGGCGACGGTCTGACCAGCCAGATCCTCGTAGCCCGTGATGGTATCGTTGCTGGCGGCAATGCCCATCACAACGCCGGAATCAAAGTAGGGCGCGGAGAAGTCAAAGACTTCTTTGCGTTCCTCGGTGATGCTCATACCAGCGATGACCCCATCAGCCTGGCCGGAAGTCAGGGCTTGGAGCGCTGCATCAAAGCCCAGCGCGTTGACCTGATACTGGAAGCCCTGATCTATGGCAATAGCGTCGAGCAGGGCCATGTCGATCCCCACGTAGTTGCCGCTGGCATCCTGAAACTCAAAAGGCGCAAAAGTCGTGTCGGTTGCGATGATATAGACTTTTCCGTCTCCAGGAGCACCATCGCCAGTCGCCCCGTTGTTCCCTGCCGTCGTACCATCGCCCGCTGGGGTCGAACCGCCGCCGCAGGCCGACAGCATCAGCATGGACGCACCGAGCACCGCAGCGGTAAGGATCGCGAGCAATCTCTTACTCATAGACATCCCTTTCATCTCTGTCTTCCCCTTCTCGTCGATATGCTTTATTATGAATAAAACACACGTCATTTTGCATAAAGTAAAATTTCAGACGGGCAAATGTCGAAAATGGCGTGATTCAGATAGTTTAGCACAATGTATTGTTTATCAGTACAAGGGCACGATAAACAGCTTCTTCCAGGCTTGCTTTAAGCTCCAGGTTTGTTGTGCCTTGAAGGCCACCCCCAGAAACCTCCCGAGCAGAGGGTGCGCCGTCGAGGGCTCGCACACGAACACGCATGGTTCCCGCCTCATCGTCCTCCCAGGTGGTCGTGCCCGAGAAGCGCTGACCGGGATAGTGCGCGACAAGCAGATCGATGGCGAGATGCTCTGCGAGATGCGAAAGCGTGGTCCCCACGATGACCTCACAAAAAGGACGCACGCCGCAGGCATGACAGGCATGCTCAGCCAAGGTCGGGCGTTCGGCCAGCAGGGCGCGCGCGAGCTTCGCCGAAACCCGCAGTCCAGATGGGGACACCAGCAGGACAGCGCTCAGAGAGCAGCCGTCAGCGGCAGTTTGGATGTCGAGGAGCTGAAGAGAGGGCTTAGCCAATTATGCGGTACTGAATGGTGTACCAACCGTAGTTTTCGCCCAGCGCTTTAGTCACGGCCATCTGAAGATCGAAGGCGTCCGGGCCTCCCTGAACAGGCCCACGATCGTTGACCGT
>JAIRXA010000118.1 GCA_031268525.1 Coriobacteriales bacterium
CTCGGCTATCCCGGCGGCCCCGTCATCAGCCGACTTGCCCTTGAGGGCAACCCTACGGCGATCGACTTCCCGCGCGCCTTACTCCATAGCCATGACCTGCAATTCTCGCTTTCAGGTCTCAAGACGGCGGTCATTACCTGGCTCAAGGCCGAGCGGGCAGCGGGGCATGTCATCCCCACGGCGGATGTTGCCGCGTCCTTTCAGCAGGCGGTCATTGACGTGCAGGTCGCCAAGGCGCTCGCTGCCCTCCAACAGACAAACACTACGACCTTCGCTCTCGGCGGTGGCGTTGCTGCCAATCCAGCGCTGCGTGCGGCCTATCAAAAGGCGATGGCCCCACACGGCATCCGTGTGGTTTTTCCACCACCGATCGCCTGTACGGACAATGCCGCCATGATCGCCCTGGTCGCCCTCGATCGCTTTCGCGATAAACACTTTGCGACTCTCGCCGATGACGCTCAGGCAAGCAGCACCTTGGAAAATCCGTATTGAGAAGACCGCAGTCTGAGGCAAAGGGATGTTTTCTCTGTTGATCGGGGCCGGGCTTATGGCACACAAGTCTGATATCGGGTTTGTGAGATAAAACAAAAGACCCGCCGTTTACGCGGCAGGCCTCTTGCTATTGGTTCGCCCCTCGCTTCCAAGTGAAAGCTGTTTTCTTACAGTGACTACTCTACCCCCTGCAAGGTCTGGGCGATAGCCCCATTTATCCGGATGAACGGCATCTCTATCGGGACAGTTGCGTGGAACACAAAAGGAACACAAAAGGGACGGGGTATTTTGTGTTAGCATTATAAAAGTACGGCTCTGAATCGCACAGCTCACTTTCCTAACACAAAATACCCCGTCCCTTTTGTGTTCCTTTTGTGTTCCACGCAACTGTCCCGATACATCTGTTTTCTTCAAGCTTGTCGCTCCCTGAATGTCTGCATACGTCACCTCGCCATAGCCTCTCATTTAAGATAAAAGGGGGGTAAATTAAATCGGAGCAATCCTCTTGATCACACGAAAAACACCAAGAGGTTTCCTCCCGGTACGTCTGTTTTTGAACGATTCACGGCAATGTTGGCACAGGCCAGGGGCATTTTGTGCTCGTGGTACGCACACAGGGTGGGATTACTCTGTTACAATTTGAACAATCAGCGCCTCTTCGTTCACATGATATGCTTGGTTGGATGTATGGTGTGCGCATAGGGGATACTTGGTGTCATATGGGTGGATGTTTTCTTCGGTGTCACACTGACGCTTGATTTATACGCCCCCTGGTACGGCGATGTGTTTGGAGGGACGCAACGATGGCCGTCACGTTCAAAGGCAGGGCACACGAAAGCAGGCAGGGGTTGAGGCACGATGCGTACGCAGCCAGCACCTCAGCATTTTCTGTGACTGCCATGATGGCAAGGATTGCAATGGCCGCCCTGGCGATTCTGGCTGCCATCCAAATGATAGTGTCGCTTGCCTCTACCCCTGCCCCCGCCTTTGCTGACGGGGCTACTTCTACCCCCCCCCCCTCGAAACCACTGAAGAGCAGAAGGCTGCCAGTGTCATCCAGATCGACCGGGCCTATGCCAATCTTCCTGAGGTCATAGTCTTTCTCCAGCTGGATAACAGCGCTCCGTTTACCGTAGATAACATCACAGCGACACTGGGAGACATGCCTCTCCGAGCAGAGACTCTGCTCGGCTTGGGTGAAGCAGGCGAGGGCACGGCCTATTTCTTCCTGGTTGATTGCTCGACGTCTATCTACCAGTCAGACATGGATGGCATCAAACAGATGCTTGCAAGTTTTGCGACTGATAGAGGAAACCTGGATAGGCTCGTGCTCATTGCCTTCGGCGAGCGCGTGGACGTGGTATTGGATGGCAGTGAGGATGTTCAGACGGCGGTTGAACGTATCGATGGTCTGGCTCCAAACCAGAACACCACTTTGTTCAACGACGCAGTGGTCAAGGCATTGGATCTGGCCGAGGCACAACAGGGAGGCTTGCCCGATCATAAGGTGATCGTCGTCATATCCGATGGCATCAACTACGATGAGGCCGCCGGAAGGACTGAGCAAGAGGTCTTAGACCGCCTAGATGCCGCGTCTGTGCCGCTTTACGCGCTCTGTCTTCCCAGCGCTGACTTCGGCGCGAACCCGCAGGCATTCGGGCAGCTGGCACGCAAGAGCGGTGGCGATATCCGCATGGCAGATGGCTCAACTGTCGCTGCCGAATTCGCGGGCCTTAACAGCCACATCACTGCAATAAAGGTACTGACGCTCTTAGCCTCCAGCAATATCATCGAGGCGCCCGAGCAGCATCTGGCCATCAGCATCACCTTGGGTGACCGCGTCATCACAACCGGTGGTATCCGTACCATAACCGTAAACGCCCATGTCCCCGATACCATACCGCCAAGCATCACGAAGGTAGAGCAGCTGGATGAGAGTAGGGTCAAAGTCTTCTTCAGTGAGGCGGTAGACAATGCTGCTTTTGCCTCATCTTATGTGATCAGAGACAGCGACAACCAGGCGCTGACAATCCAGAGCGTGACCTACAGCGAGAGCGATGGTACCGCGACCGCTGAGGTCGTCCTGGAGGGCAAGCCTTACAGCGGTGAGTACACGCTGGAGGCAGCAGGTGTCACGGATCATTCGATGGAAAAGAATGCGGTAGACAACCTGGCTACCTTTGAGTTCGAGGGGCAGCCTGTTGTCTACAAGTACCTGCGGATGATAGTCTTCGACTACTGGTGGGTCCTCCTGCTCATGGTCATCATAGTCATCCTCCTCATAGTCTTTAGGGCGCTACGCAGGCGTAAGGGGCTGGTAAAGGTTGATGGAAAGATCAGCTTCGGCGATGCCGTGGAGTTCAAGCATCACTTCGAGACACCAAAGACACGATCCATACGCCTTCTGGTCATTGATGCCAAGGGTATGGGTACCCAGGTGGATCTGGATGCGGAAAGCTCTGTCTTCATTGGCAGAGCAAAGTCCAATACTTTGTCGTTCGATGATACCAAAATGTCGCGTCAGCACTTTGTCATTGAGGCAGCCGACGAGGGCTTCTTTGTCACCGACCTCGAATCTGCAAACGGCACCTTCGTCAACAATGACCGGCTGAAGGAAAAACGTCTGCTGCAAGAAGGCGACACGATAACCGCAGGCCATGAGAAGCTTGTGTACCAGGGGTTCGGCAGCGCATCTGCTGCCACTCAAGTTGATGTCCGAGGCGGGAAATGACAGACGAAACGCCTCGTGCCCCCAGGATCCTCACCGCTCAATATGCTCATGTTGGTACGCGAGCTTGTCA
This sequence comes from Coriobacteriales bacterium, assembly GCA_031268525.1. Lineage (GTDB taxonomy): Bacteria > Actinomycetota > Coriobacteriia > Coriobacteriales > UBA8131 > JAIRXA01. The sequence goes on from JAIRXA010000118.1 coordinate 3,294, forward strand.
GCAGGACGCGCTCTACGTGTCCGACCCAAGGCTTCGGGCAGGTCAAGAGAAACCGATGGGGCAAAACGGTCGAGAAGAGCAGGAAGGCCAAGGAGACCGACCAGAGGCTTTTGCCGTGCTTTGCGATGGGATGGGAGGCACAGAGCTTGGAGCGGAGGCGAGCGGTCTGGTGGTGGAGGAGGCGGCTGTTGCCCTGGATGCGTTGGGTGCGGATGATGACGTAGTGGCGTGTCTGTACGGGCTGGTACAGCAGCTCGACTGTGATGTCTGCGACCAATTTGGTGCCGGACGGGCCGGCACGACCGTTGTAGCGGTATATCTGCGGGACAACAGGATGAACTGGCTGTCGGTAGGTGATAGCCGTATCTATTTGATAAGGGAAGATGGCATCGAGTGCCTGACCCGCGACCATAACCTGCAGATGGCATTGGATAACGAGGTTGCACGTAAGAGCATCACCGTTGAAGAGATGGAGTCGTTTGCGCGGCGGGACTCTCTCATCAGCTTCATCGGTCAGGGTGGGTTGCCCTTGATCGATCACAGCCCAGAGCCGCTGGTGCTTGGTTCCGGCGATGTTGTGTTGCTCTGCAGTGATGGGCTTACGAAGTCGCTCGGCGATGACCAGATAGCCGCCATCATACGCGAATGCCCCGATAACCTGGACGAGACAGCAAGGAGGCTGGTAATAGAGGCCTTTGACACAGGGGGTGAGAAAGATAATACGACCGTTGCGCTTTTGCGGTACCTGGAGGATCAAGGTTGATGGAACCACTGGATAGGGTGGTATTTGAAAGGAGAGCTAATGAGGCTGACACGTTGTGCGAACGGGCATTTCTATGACGAGGAGAAGTACGACGGTTGCCCCCATTGCGGCGTTGGCATCCGAAACGATGCCGTTACTGTGGGAGCGGAGCGCAACGAAGGCGTGACGGTACCGGCCTCCGTGCTCACCGAGGACCTGCCGACATCGATGTTCGTTACCCCAAATGCTCAACCATTGGGGCGGGTTATCCAGCAGGCGGTTGCAGGGGTGAGCAACACCGTCAATGCCGATGATGTGCAGACTATCGGCTTTTTTCAAAAGAGGATGGGCACTGAGCCTGTGGTGGGCTGGCTGGTGGCAACTGAAGGCAGCCATAAAGGCGAGGACTTCCGCCTGAAGTCAGGCCGCAACTTTATCGGCCGCTCAGCGTTTATGGATGTCTGCCTGAGCAAGGACGACTCTGTTGCCCGCGAGCGGCACGCGGCGGTAGTTTTTGACCCCAAGGCAATATGTTTTCTCGTGCAGGCAGGGGACTCAAAGGAGCTTTTCTATGTTAATGACAAGGTTGTGCTGACGGTAGAGGAACTCAAGCCCTTCGATACCATAGCCATCGGCGAGACGAGGCTCGCCTTCGTGCCCTTCTGCGGCAAGGACTTCAGTTGGAAGGTCGACGAGCCCGCACCTACGAACAGCGCACAGGCAAGTTTCACGGACGGGTAGGAGAAAACCATGAACCCACTCAATGATTTTGCACTGTTCTGGAACAACTATGCAAACTTTAAGGGACGTACCCCCAGACGAGGCTATTGGTTCGTCCAGCTTTGGCTCTGCGTAATCTACTTTCTCCTGTTCATAATTTTTGTAGCAAGCGATCTGTCAGCCATAGTCGCGGTGCTCACCTCTGTGTTTTCTCTGGCAATTTTAATACCGTCCTTATCGCTGACGGTACGGCGGCTCCACGACACGGGGCGTCACTGGTATTGGATACTGTTTCCCTATATTCCCGCTGCTGTTTCCGTCGTCGTCACTCTTCTGATTCTTGCATCTGCGGGAGGCGTGACATCCGTGGCGAGTTTGGGTGTCTTATCCTCTGGCATACTTTTTGCCACGGTAGTCTTGGGGATTCTCAACTTCGTCTTTGGCATCATCTGGATCGTCATCATGGCCTCGCCTACGTCCCCCGATGCCTTTGGCGTGAGCACGCATGATAAAAACACCGGCGCTTCCTATGGCCCTGGTGTTCAGATGCCAGCTTATGCAGAGGGCGCGGCAGGGGCACAGGTAGAAACGCCAGGAGTTGCGACAATACAGGACGCCGGCCTGGAAGCCTCGCCATACTATCAAAAGGGCAGTATCACTGGTATCTCAGGCATGTACAGCGGGATTGCTTTTCCTATAAGCCCCGGTGAGACGATGACTTTAGGACGCGACTCTGCCCTCTGTCATATCGTCATCGACCACGGTGCCGCAAAGGTTTCGCGCAAACACGTAAGCCTGGTCTATGATCCCAAAAAGAAGCTCTACCATGCGCACGATTACTCATCAAACGGTACGTTCAGAGACGACGGCACCCGACTTGCGGTTGACACAGATGTTGCCCTGCCAGCGGGTACGGTGATTAGCCTGGGCAGCGCCAGCAACAGCTTCAAGCTGGGCTAGAGAGGCACCGATTAAAGCATATGGCACTCAAATCTCTCTCACGTACGCCAGTACGCTTTGCTCGATTTTCGAGCCATCTGCAATTAATCGGTGCCTCTCTGGCAGACTGGGTACCGGCATTGTTGCGCAGAAAAAATAGGAAGGGATTGAAACTCAGCTACGCTGTCTATACCAATCCAGGCGGTCGGGACGGCAACGAGGACAGCTATGGGGTGGCCACCAACGACGGGTGCGAGACAGGGGCCGAGGCTTGGCTTTTCGTCGTTGCCGACGGCCTGGGTGGACACGGTGGGGGAGAGACGGCCTCGGCGCTGGCCGTGGAACAGGCGCTTGCGGCGTTCGAGGCGGATCCCGACAATCTCGCGGCCTGCTTTGAGCGCGGGCAGGAGGCCATACTCAGTAGACAGGCGACAGACACGGCGGTCAAAGACATGAAGACCACAATGGTTGCCCTGAGTATCAAAGACGACCAGGCGGCGTGGGGCCACATTGGCGACTCGCGGCTCTACTGGTTTACCGGGGGGCATCTGCGCACGCGCACGCTCGACCATAGCGTGCCGCAGATACTGGTAGCCACTGGAGAAATTCGCGAAGAGGATATTCGCCATCACGAGGATCGTAACCGTCTGATTAAGGCGATGGGTATCGAGTGGCCTACTCCAGCTTATGAGCTGGCCGAGGTGGTGCAACTTGCAGGTAACGACAGCTTCCTTTTGGCCACCGATGGCTTTTGGGAATATGTGGAGGAGAAGGACATGGAGCGTGCCCTGCGTCATGCCGTCTCTCCGAGTATCTGGCTCAGGCGAATGCTTGTGGTTGGCAAAAAGAATGCCTGTGGGCATGACCGAGACAACTACACGGCAATAGCTGTGTTTGCGCGCGAACATTAGAAGACGGGAGACCTGACTGTGCTCCGCTGCATGGCCTGCATGGAAGAATACCAGGAGGGCGCTACACGGTGTCCCCACTGTGGTCACCCTACAAAGGCGGCACAGCCGGAAGGCTCAGAGCTGTCCGAGGGCACCATACTTGCTGGGCGCTACATAGTCGGGCGAACCATAGGTACGGGAGGCTTTGGCATCACCTATCTGGGATATGACGCTGCCTTGAGGCGCAAGGTTGCCATCAAGGAGTACTTTCCCACAGAGTTCGCGAACCGCCCTCAGGGCACGGCCCACCTCTCAGCCTTTACCGGGGACGCCGCAGGCTACTACAAGAGAGGGCTTGCAAGTTTTCTTGACGAGGCAAGACGCCTTGCCACCTTCTCCAATCAGGGCAGCATCGTAGCTGTCCATGACAGCTTCGAGGCCAACGATACCGCCTACATCGTCATGGAATACCTTGATGGCAAGACCTTGAAGGAGCTTTTGAAGGAGCGAGGCAGGCTTTCCTACGATGAGGCGCTTGGTATCATGACTCCGATACTCGACGCGCTTTCTGCGGTGCACAGCGCAGGCATTATCCACAGAGACGTTGCCCCCGATAACATCCTTATCCGCAAAGACGGCTCAGTCGTACTGATAGACTTTGGGGCAGCACGTACCTTTGCCGCAGGGGTGGACCGCTCAATGACTGTAGTCTTGAAGCCAGGCTACGCTCCTGCAGAGCAATACATTACCAAAGGCAGGCAAGGGCCCTGGACAGATGTCTATGCTACGGCTGCGACCTTCTACCGGATGCTTACTGGACAGGCCCCTCAGGACTCAATGCAGCGCGCACTCTCTGACGAGCTGATCGCGCCTTCCCAGATGGGTGTCAAACTATCACAGTATGTCGAGGCTGCCCTGCTTGCTGCGCTGACCGTCGAACCTGAGATACGCACCCAGAGCGTGGCCGCACTCAGGGCAGGGCTTATGGGCAACGCGCCCACACGACAAGGCGCCTCGCCGAGTACTTCGGCAGCCAGCCAGGCTTACGAAGCACGCCTGGCTGAAGAGAGGCGTCTGCGCGAGAAAGCAGAAGCGCAAAGGCGCAAGGCAGAAGCAGCCGCACAAAAGCGCAAAGATGAAGAGCGTCTACAAGGTGAGCAGCAAGAGATACTTGAACAGGCTGCTCGGCGCAAGCGAAACACCAATCGTGTGGCAATAGTGAGTGCGATACTCGTGGCGGTCGTTGCCATAAGCGCGATAGCTGTTTCTATGGACAATGCTGCGAGAGAAGCCGAGCAACGGGCAGCAGTAGCGCAGGCAGAAGAAGAACGGCGGGTGGAGGAGGCAGAACGACAGGCAGCGGCCGAACAGGCAGAAGCAGAACGACAGGCAGCAGCAGAACAGGCATCGGCGAATCCATCGGCAGGAGACGTGGTGAGCTTTGGCGATTATTCCTGGCGCGTGCTTGCCGTAGAGGACGGCCAGGCCTTGCTCATTACCGAGGATCTCATCGGGCTAAGGCGCTTTGATGACGACTCCAACGACTGGGCAACCAGCGAGATCCGCGCGTGGCTCAACGGTGAGTTCCTGAGTGGCTTTACCCCCAACGAGCAGCAGCAGATCGCAGAGACGAGAC
>JAIRXA010000182.1 GCA_031268525.1 Coriobacteriales bacterium
AGACCTGAAAGCGAGAATTGCAGGTCATGGCTATGGAGTAAGGCGCGCGGGAAGTCGATCGCCGTAGGGTTGCCCTCAAGGGCAAGTCGGCTGATGACGGGGCCGCCGGGATAGCCGAGCCCGAGCGCCTTGGCGACCTTGTCGAAGGCCTCACCCACCGCATCGTCGAGCGTCTGACCGAGAACGTGATAGCTGCCCCAGTCGCGCACGTGCACCAGCATGGTGTGCCCGCCCGAGAGCAGGGCGATTACGAAGGGTGGTGAGAGAGCGTTCTGTGGCGAGGGGGAGTCGTGTGGTGAGAGCGTGCCGTCTCGTTCACCGCCTTGAAGCCTGTTGGCATAGATGTGCCCCTCAAGGTGGTTGACAAATATGAGAGGGAGGTCGGCAGCCCAACTGGCCCCTTTGGCAAAGGCGACGCCCACGACCAATGCGCCGATCAAACCCGGCGCATAGGTGACGGCAATCGCATCGAGGTCCCTGAGGGAGACAGGAGCGAGCGACTTGCTCGCCTGCTCCAGTGCCTCGTCCACCACGCCAACAATGGCCTCGGTGTGCTTGCGCGAGGCGATTTCGGGCACAACTCCACCAAAACGTGCATGAAAATCGACCTGACTCGCAATGACGTTGGCCAGCAGCATGCCCTCTCCATCGACGATCGCCGCTGCCGTTTCATCGCAGGAGGTTTCCAGTGCCAGAATGTTAATCTGAGAGGAGCTTCTCATGAGGAGGGCGGATTCGCTGCCTCCCTGTGGGCTCGTATAATAGCCTTTCCGTTCACCGACCTGCTCCAGACCCAATGAGGCATAGAGCGCCTGAGCTGCTTCATTGGAAGCGCGAACCTCCAGTATCAGAGATGTTGCGCCAAGGTCTTCTCCATCCTTGCGCAGATGTCGCAAAAGCTCGGTAGCAATATGACGTCGACGATGTGAGGGAGCAACCGCGACATCAAGCACCTCAAAGTCACTGCCCGCACGTCGCCCACCAGCAAAGCCAAGGAGCAGATCGTCGAGGCAGGCCACCCACCAGCTACTCGCACGCGCCTGCAACTGCGCCTCAAAAGCCGCGCGCGTCCAGCGCTCACCTGACGGAGCACCGCTGTCGGCCATCGAGAAAACTGCGTCTTCCAGAGCGCAGACCTGATCCAAGTCGCTCAGGGCCATCGGACGATAGGTCACGAGATCGATCTTGCACGGATCCGCCACTCCGCTGCGCGGAACCTCAACAAGCGCGCCCTGAGTCAGAGCGCCACCGGATGCCAGCCGCTTGCGCTCGTTTTCCTCCGCGTCTGAAAGACGTGTGTAGATCGGCAGCAATGCGCCCGCCTCTCCACTGCCCTGCATGCCCACGGCGCAGGAAGCCTCAAAGGCACGCAACAACCCGGCTCCCGTAGGCAACCACAGCGATTCGGGAAGGAGAGTGAAGAGGGCGTCACTGCACCTGCTGGCGACTTCTCCACCGTCGTCGGCAGGTGCAGTAACAAACGCCTCCGCGAACTTGCGTAGGCCATCGCCGACGAGCTGCAGGGGCTGGCTGGCCTCACGCTCCTCGCCAGATCCGCCTCGCCCAGCAGTTTCATGCCGCGCGACGACGATTTCCTCACGCCACCGTGCGGCCGCCACATCGGCCTTGGCAACCGCGTGGGGATCAAGTCGTATCACCCCCGCGTCAGAAAGCGCAAAACGCGCCGGATAGACCTCACCACGCATCGCATCCATCACAACAGCAAGAGGACCGCGCACCCCTGCAAGCCAGGCATTCCAGGCAAGCGCATCGGTGGTCGCAAGGCCATACAGCGGCACACCGAGACCGCGCGCAATACCCTTGGCGCTGGCTACGGCGATACGCACACCGGTAAACGAGCCGGGACCCAGACCGCAGACGACCGCCGTGATGTCCCTCTTACAGAGGTCATGGGAGGCAAGCAAGGCATCGATGGAGGGCAGGAGCTGCACGTTGGCCTGCCGATTCGCAAGATGGTCATCAAGGGCAATGGGTGTAATGCTCGAATCCTCAAAGTGTCCAACTGCAAGCGCCAACTGTTCGGTCGAAGTATCAAAGGCAAGAACGAGCGCTGGTGTCGTCACGATCGTCTCCACACACTGATCTCGCGAGTCCGTTCATCGATCCACTCAATGCGCACCTCAATGAAGCGTTCGGGGAGGCAATCGGGAAACCTGTCGGCCCATTCCACCACTGACACGGCGTCACCGGCTTCCAACAGACCGAAGTAATCGATATCCTCCAGCTCCTCGGGATGCTCCAGGCGATAGAGGTCAAAGTGCCGCAGGAGAATGTCGTCGTTGCCTTGGTCGGGATGACCTACATGCTCCAACATCAGATTAAAGGTCGGGCTGGTAATTGGCTCGCTGACGCCCAATGCGCTCGCAATTCCCTTAACAAGCTGTGTTTTGCCGGCGCCCAACTCCCCTACCAGCAGAACAAGATCACCGGGGACAAAAGAAGCCCCCAGCTGCTGCCCAAAAGCCACCGTCTCTTCGGGAGTATTCGAGTAAAAAGCTGAGGTTCCGCTTATTGACATTATGATTCCAGGCCCCTGAGTACACTGAGTGCAATCGGTGTGGCCAGGCGCGAGGACCCCGCTCGAAACATCTGCCTGATCTTCATGACAGCTCTTTGTGCACAGTGCGTTCCGTACGTTCTTCGCGGCGTTTGGCGAGCAGTCTGCCGAGGAGACGAAAATCCTCCTCCATGATTGGCTCCTTGTTGCGATCATAGATCGCTGCCGCTGGATGGAAGATCGGGAGCACTGAGAACGCACCCGTAATATGCACCTGACCTCGCAGGCCGGTGATTCCTCGATCGGTTTTGAGGATGAACTGCGTGGCAAAGCGTCCAAGCGTCACGAGTATCGGCGGCGCAATGGCGCGCACCTGCTCACGCAGGAAAGGCGTGCAGGACTCAATCTCCTCTGGACGGGGGTCGCGATTGCCGGGCGGGCGACATTTGAGCACATTGGCGATGTAGATCTCCTCGCGCTTCAGACCCGCGAGCGCCAACAGCGAGTTGAGGTATTTTCCTGCAGCGCCGATGAAGGGCTCGGCACCGAGATCCTCCTTCTCGCCGGGAGCCTCACCGATGAACATTACCTCGGCATTAGGATTCCCCACGCCAAAAACAAGATTGGTACGCGTCTGCGCGAGCGAACAACGATGGCAATCTCCGATCTCCACCATGATGTCATCAAGTGCAATCATTTTGCAATCATTCCGTATAGACGCGCTCGAGCCGCAAACCAAAGCGACAGGCAAGTTCGTAATTGATCGTTCCAAGCGCCTGTGCCATATCGTCAAGACTGATGCAGTCATTCCCACTCTTGCCCACCAAAACCACCTCATCACCAAGCTGCACGTCGGCACTTGGTCTCCCCAACGAAGCACGTTGATCGATTTCGAACATCGTCATATCCATACAGATGGTGCCAACCTGCGGCAGGCGCCGCCCCTTGTGCAGCACCTCCATGTGAGTGGAGAGCGCACGCGCCAGTCCGTCGCCATAACCGATTGGAATCGTTGCGATCAGCACGTTACCGGGCGAACGATAGGCGAACGAATAACTGACCCCCTCGCCCATCGGTACGGGCTTGAGAAAACTCACCCGAGCATACACGCTCATCGCCGGCCGCAGCTCGATGATACTCCGTGTGATCTCGCTGGGATGCAGGCCATACATACCGATGCCGATACGCACCATGTCAAAATGCGACTGTTTGTAACGCAGGGTTGCGGAGGTGTTCGCGGCGTGTGCGATACCGGGATCCATGCCCATGTAACGGATGGTCTCCAGAGTTGCCGTAAACCGCTCCATCTGCCGCTTGAACTCGAAGGTGTCTACGTCATCGGCAGTCGCGAAATGCGTGAACACGCCCTGAAGCTCCAGCCCGCGATGGAAGCTGATCTGTCGCAGAAAATCCGCCGCATCACTGTGATGCACGCCAACGCGGTTCATGCCCGTATCGATCTTCAGATGAAAGGGTGCGGGACGCCCGGACGCATCGGCCATCTCGCCCAGAGCAAGCACGAAGGCACGGTCGTGAACCGCGGGGATGAGCTGGTGTTGGAGGATGAGCGGGATCGATTCGACCGGTGGCTCAGCTAGGATGAGAATAGGCGCAACGACGCCCGACAGGCGCAGACGCACTCCCTCATCAACACTCGCGACCCCAAGGAAATTTGCACCACTCCCCAAGGCGATCTTCGCGACCTCACTTGCACCATGACCATATCCGTCAGCCTTGACGACTGCCATGATGCGCACATCGGGGCCGACATGACGTCGGAAACGCTTGAGGTTGTGCCGGACTGCTTCACAGTCGACTTCGACCCACGCCCAACGCCTTTCAGCCGCGGGCGGCTGGTGCTTGTTGTGGAGACTGTCATTGTGGTTCATGCGAGTTCTTTCTATTCAGAAATATCCGCGATTCAGTGTACCACGACGATGAACTCTGACAGAAGAGCGAAGGAAAGAGCGGGAGAAATGCCCCCTCCTGGCGCCTGGCTTTACGATTGGCTTCTGGCTTGGCTTCTGGCGCACTCCCTGGCTTGACGCCTGGCTTCTGGCTTGCTCTCTGCCTTTATTACGACTACCCTGCAGGGCACAGGGCCTACGAAGCCTACAGCTCCAAGCGCAGCTGCGGGACATCCTTGAAGTAGGAGACGTACTCGATCTGACATTCGCGTTCAGGGAAGAGCTGCTGATAGAGATCGACGAAGTAGTCATCGGTCATGGAGGCGATATAGTCGACGACAATCTGATTCGGCTCGGTCGTCTCCGCGTAATCCTCCTCGCA
>JAIRXA010000015.1 GCA_031268525.1 Coriobacteriales bacterium
CGGCACCGCCGGCTTTCTTGACCTCCTCAAGAACTCGAGCCGCCGCCCAGGCACCGATCTTGTCATCGAAGGCACGCGCCACCGCAAAACCATCGCCGTATTCCTCAAAGCCAACCCCATAGGTCGCCACATCGCCGATACGAATCATCTTCTTTGCCTGTTCGCCGGAAAGCCCCACGTCGATGAAGAGCTTCTCCATCTTCGTGACGTTCTTGCGCTCGTCGGCCTCGATGAGGTGGATGGGCTTGCGCCCCATGACGCCGCGAAGCAGCGTAGGCTTTGCTGGGCCGCCGGTGCCCTCGCCGGTTGCGTAAAGGCTCACGCGAATGCCGGGTAGGATGGCTGCGTCAATGCCTCCAACCGAAGCGAAGGAGAGGTAGCCCTCATCGGAAATGTAGCGCACCATCATGCCGAGCTCATCGATATGGCCGGCAATCAGCACGCTCGGGCCTGTCTCTGCTCCCGTCCCCGTGCCTTTGAGGGTGGCGTGCACGCTGCCCATGACATCGGTCTCAAGGCTGTCGGCCGTTTGCTTCAGGCGGGTACGCAACAGTTCGGCCGCAGGTACCTCACTGCCGCTCGGCGAGGGTGCTTCGGTCAAAGCGCGGAGAAAGTCGAGGTCTGTTCTGTTCATCGATTGTCCTTTCGCGTGCCTGTTCTTGTCGTCTCCCTGTGTTCTCTCTGTAACTTTTCAGGCTATCACAAAACGTAGTCGCATGTTCGGACGCTCCACCTCCGCAAGCACCACATTCAAGGGCGCACCAAGGCGATAGGTCGCGTTGGAATCCGAGTCATGCCAGCGGTACCGCTCGGGTTCATAGGCGCAGTCCTCGGGCAGATCACGCGCGTCGATGAATCCTTCAGCCAGAGTTGTCTCCTCACGCACGGACAGCCCATAGCTGTTGACGCCGACTATCAGCGCGGCAAAGCGCTCTCCCACACGCCCGGAGAGGTACTCGGCCAGCTTGAGGGCTGTCGCCTCTCGTGCGGCGGTCTCCGCCTCGCGTTCCTGTGCGGATGAATGCTCGGCGATGTGCACCAGCTGCGCCGCCATCTCTCGAAGTTGCTCGTCGAGCATCGCTCGCTGTGCGATGGCCTCTTCCCGACGGATACGCGACATGCGCAGCTCATCAGAGGATTCGCCATCGGTTCCCTCGGACAGGCCGACTGCCACACGGGAGGCACACCGGGCCTCGCCGTCTGCCTGCTCGATCGCGTCAAGCTGCAAAGCGAGTTTCAGCAGACGATGCACCATCAGATCGGGATAGCGACGAATCGGCGAGGTGAAATGCGTATAGGCGCGTGAGGCCAGTCCATAGTGCTCGGTCCAATACGGTGCGTAGATCGCACGCTTCATCGCACGAAGCAGCAGCTGGCTGACCAGCGCATATTCAGGCCTGCCCTGGCTTTCGTCCAGAATGTGTTGAATATCGGTCGAGGACTGCGGCACCCCCTCGCGGGCGTAACCGAACTCCTGCAGCGTTGGCAGCAGTTCTTCAAGCGCGCTGGGGCGAGGCTGTTCATGAATGCGATAGAGCATCGGCGTCTCCATCGCTGTCCCCATTGATGCCCTCATTGATGTCCCCACCGGTGTCTTCATTGATGTCCCCATCGGTGTCTTCATCGGTGTCCCCATCGACGCCTTACGAGCAAGCATAAAGCTCGCTATTTGCTCGTTTGCAAGTATCATAGCTTCTTCAACAAGAGCCGTGGCATCGGTTCGCGTACGAAGATGGACCGCGACCGGCTTGCCATCCTCATCGAGAGTGACCTTCGCCTCGGTACCCACAAAGTCGATGGCGCCCCGTTGCTTCCGTCTGCGCGTCAGGGCATGTGCGAGACGATTGAGAACCCGCAGATTTTGGGCGATCGGCTCGGCCGCCAGAGGAGAGTCCTCGGAAGCATCGAGATAGTCCTGCGCCTGCTCATAGCTCAGGCGCGGCGCCGAATGGATCAGTGAAGGGTAAAACTCACAGCTGGCAACACTGCCGTCGTTGTTCATCATCATATCGACCGTGAAGGCAAGGCGGTCTGTATCCGGGCGCAGCGAGCAGAGGTCATCCGACAGACGGGGAGGCAGCATGGGAATGACGCGGTCAGGCAGATAAACACTGGTCGCACGGCGGCGGGCGTTGAGATCCAGAGCGCTGTCCCAGCGGACATAGGCACTGACATCGGCGATATGGACACCGAGACGCAACTGACCATCGATGAACTCGACGGACAGCGCATCGTCGAAGTCCTTCGCGTCCGCTGGGTCGATGGTGAAGACAAAGCGATCGCGGATATCCCTGCGCAACAGGGCCTCGTGCGGCGGAGCCTCGTGTGACAGGGCCTCGTGTGGCGGGGCTTCGTGCGGCAGGTTCCTGCACGTCAAAGCGCCCAAAGCTCCCGAAGCGCCCGAAGCACTCGAAGCGCTCAAAGCTCCCGAAGCACTCGAAGCTCCCGCAGCGCCCGAAGCTCCCGAAGCGCTCGAAACGCCATCCAGAAGAGCCGTTGAGCAGGGATCCGACTCCATCGCCTCAAGTTCCTCCAGTGCGGCAGCGGTAAAGACTGTTTCGAAACCATGCTCGCGAATGATGACCTCGGTGTCGATTCCCTGTTCATCACCATGTCCAACAACTTCCTCAATGTAGCCCATCGCCGCTTCCAGACGCGAAGGGTAGGTGGTGATGCGTACAACGACGACATCGCCGTCGGCGGCTGGTTTACTGATGGCGCGTCTGTCCAGAAAGATGTCGTGGTCGATCCGTGCATCATGGGGGCGGATCACGCAGATGCCGTCCCGTTCGATAAGCGTACCAACCAGGGTGGTATGGGCGCGCTCCAGGACACGTCGCACCGAGCCCAGACGTTCACGGTCGCGTCCGCGTTGGCCGCGGGGCAACTTCCAATCCTGCACATGGATGTCACGACGACGCTGTTCGAGCTGGCGCAGACGCACGACCTCGACCACGTCGCCATCCATCGCACCGTGCAGGTAACCACGCATGACGAAGTACTCACCCTCGGGGGTATCAACAAAGCCATAACCCTTACGGGCTACCTGAATGCGTCCCGTGCTGACCTGCGTGGGATGACGTCCCTGTTTGCGTTTACGGTGCGGCATATCTCGACCGCCTAGCGCCTCAGTGCACTCAGCGCCGCGTCGAGTTGTACGTCGTCGCCGAGACGATAGTGGTAATCAGGGCTGCCGAGATTACCGGCAAGCAGCTCCTCCAGTGTCAGTTTGGGCGGCTCCTCCAAGTCGCCTCCCTGCTCCACGTCAATCTCGGGCGAAACCACGACATCGGGCAGCACCCCCGTGTCCTCGATGATGCGTCCCTCGGGACTCAGATAGTGTGCAATCGTGTAACGCAGGGCGCCGCCGTAACTGAGCATCCGCACATTCTGCACGGTGCCCTTGCCAAAGGTTGTCTCGCCAACAATGGTCGCACGTCCGTGATCCTGCAAAGCGGCGGCAGTCAGTTCGGAGGCTGAGGCGGAATTGCCATCGACAAGGACGACCAGGGGGGCATCGCACACCACCTCACCGGTCACCTCGTAGACTTTGGTTTGCGAACGTTCTTCCACCCGAACGACCTCTCCACGGGCAAGGAACAGCGAGGTCAACTGAACCGCCTGATCAACATAGCCCCCAGGGTTGCCACGCAGATCAAGGATATAGGACTCGGCCCCCTCGGCTGCCAGCTCCTCGAGTGCCGTGCGCACCTGCGCGGCGCTCTCGGAATTGAAGCGCCGCAGGTAAATATAGCCAACGCGCGCATCTTGCGTAGCGATGAGATGCGATATGACAGTTGGGATGTTGACGGTGTCGACGACAATGGCGGTTCTTCGCTCGACCCCTGCGCGCTCCCAGATGATCTCGACCGTCTCGCCATCCAAGCGATGGACAGCCGCGCTGGCGTCGGCAGGATTCCACTCCTTGCGCTGCCCGTCGATGGCCAGGACGACATCTCCCGCGACCACTCCAGCTGCCTCGGCCGGAGAATCCGCATAGACCTGCAGGACGGTCGCGCGCTCGTCAAACAGCGTCAAGACTACGCCGATTCCAGCATACTCGCCCTGCGATTCCCGCTGATAGGCGGCATATTCTTCCGCCGTATAGTAGATGGCATGGCTGTCTTCGAAGTCTTCAAGCAAAGCCCGGATCGCGATAGCAGAGGCCTCGTCGATCTGCTGTTGATCAAAGCTGTACAGCGATTCGGCATCGAGCATGGCCCCGACCTCTTCCACCCGAGCACCCACCGAAACGGCGGAGGCACTCGCAGTGGGATCATCCTTGCCCTGAGCGCGCACATCGGGAAGGCCAAGCCAGGATCCGATGTCGAAAAGACCGGTATGGGCGAGCAGATTACCTGCGGTAAAGAGCGCCAGTGCCAGCAGGACAGAAAGCAGGAAGACACCCGTCCGTACGAGTGTCTTCCGAGGTACGGTATGCGCGTTCATGTCCTCCACTCATCAGACCTTCAGGTAACGACGCATTGCCCATGCACTGCCAAACAGACCGATGATCAATCCGACACCAAGGAGCACCAGATATATCCTCCAGATGGATGCCGTTGCAAAGGTCAGGGGCAGCCAGTGAAAGGTCATCTGAACCCGCGGAAGCAGGTAATTACAAAAGAGCGCGATAGAGCCGATCGCCATGCCGGCGCCCAGAAGAGCCTGCAGGGCGCCCTCCATCAGGAAGGGCCCACGAATGAAGCCGTTGGATGCGCCGACGAGACGCATGATGGCGATCTCCTTGCGACGAGCGAGGATAGCCAGTCGGATGGTATTGTTGATGAATATGAGCGCCACGAAGACCAGCAGGATAACGAGGACCAGAAGCGCCAGGTTGATGATGTCAACGGTCGAGAAGATCTGTTCGGCGAGGCCACCGCCGTACCTGATCGACTCACTGGGATCATCCGGCGAATCAATGACACGCGGATAGGCCTCAAAGGAGGTTATCTGATCGACCACGAACTCAAGCTGTTCGGGATCGGCCAGGGCTACCTCTATCGAGGCAGGCAGGGGATTGCCGTCGAGATTCTCGGCAATCTGAGAGGTTGTCTGCTCCTTGAAGCGCTCCAGCGCCTCCTCCTTGGAGACGTAGACGACCTCGGAGACTTCGGGCAGGCTGCGCGTGTATTCCTCAACGGAGACCACATCGGCCTCCAGAGCGTCGTCGTGCACCCAGATGGTAATCGACACCTGACTTTCAACAGAGTTGCCCATCTCCTCGACGATGAACGAGGCGAGCATGACCACGCCTGCAACCAGCAGGGATAAAAAGATCGTGACAATGGCGCCTAAGGTGGTCGAAAAGTTCTTCTTCGAGTTGGAGAAGGACTCGCGAATGAAGTACCACAGACTACGCATCGAGACCGTACACCCCCTTCTCCACATCGCGAACAAGATAACCGTTCTCCAGTGCAATGACACGCTTACGCAAAGAATCAACCATCTCACGATCATGGGTGGCGACGAGTATCGTCGTCCCCGTTCGATTGATGCGATCAAGCAGCCGCATGATGCCCAGTGAGGTCTGCGGGTCAAGGTTGCCCGTCGGTTCGTCGCAGATGAGAAGTGGCGGACGGTTGACAATGGCGCGCGCGATGGAGACGCGCTGCTGCTCACCGCCTGAGAGCTGGTCGGGGAGAGCGTCGAGCTTCTCCTCCAGACCGACGAGACGCAAAACCTCGGGAACCTGTGTACGGATGATGTGCTTGGACTTGCCGATGACCTCCAGTGCAAAGGCGACATTTTGGAAGGCCGTCTTGTTGGGCAAGAGCTTGAAGTCCTGGAAGACACAGCCGATATTGCGTCGCAGGTAGGGCACACGCCAATTGCGCATCTGTACGAGGTTTTCGCCGCCAACCAGCAACTTGCCACTCGTTGCCATCAGCTCATGGTTGATGAGACGGATGAAGGTCGACTTGCCCGAACCGGAATGTCCAACGAGAAAGACGAATTCGCCCGCATAGATGGAGAGTGAGATATTGGAAAGCGCTGGCTTATGGGGTTGCGAAGGGTAGACCTTGGTCAGACGATCGAAAACGATGACGGGCTTGCCGCTCGGCGCTCCATGCGCGTCAGCCGTCTGAGCTGTCTGGGGTGTCTGCTGCGTGCGTGCCTGCCTGCCTGTCACCTGCGGCAAAGCTTGCGCACTGAGCTCCTGCGGTGTGGTCTGCGCCACAGAGGCCCGTGCCGCGCCGGTCTGGGGCACGGCAGCCTGAGGCGCGCCGGTCTGGGGGGCCAGCAACTCATCGACAAGTTGTGAGACCGCCTCGCTCGAGGATGTCTCGATTTCCGGGATGTTTGACAGCAGGCTCGAAGTCGGCGGAACGACCGAATGATCGGTACGCGCCGCATGTGCAGCTGCTCTCGGCCTCTGATGTTCTTCTGCCACTATCGCTCCATTCGTTTTATCAGCGGTTCAGGCTGGAGTATATGAGTCTGGATGCCGCCTGCTTCGTTTGTAGTGGTCTCGGCGGCCCGCAGACACAGGGCATATGTCATTATACCACACGTTGTACGATTGCCTGGGCGTCAAGTCCATAAGCACGAAAAAGCTCATCAAAACCGCCTGAGGTACCAAAGCGATCCTGCACACCGATCCGTTCCAGGGGTTTGTGGATAAGGCCGGGGTGGGCAGCCAGCAGTGCGGCAACCGCCTCACCAAGGCCGCCGATGACCGAGTGTTCCTCGGCGGTGACAACAAAACCGGTTTTGCGCGCCGAAGCGAGAATCGTCTCCTCGTCGAGGGGCTTGATCGAGAAGGCGTCGATGACCTCGGCGCCTATACCCTGCGCCGCCAGGCGCTCGGCAGCCTCCAGCGCCAGCCCGACCTCGATACCGCAGGCGATGAGGCTCACGTCGCTGCCCTCGCGCAGCACGCGTGCCGCTCCCAGGGCAAAGCCGTCTGCCGTCGTATAGAGTTGCTCGACAGTGGCTCGTCCCATGCGCACATACACCGGTCCCGGTGTCTGCGCAGCAATGCGCAGTGCCGCCTTGGCGCTTGGGTAGTCGGCAGGAACGAGCACGCGCATATTCGGCACAACACGCATCAGTGCGATGTCCTCGATCATCTGATGGCTCCCGCCGTCAGAGCCCACACTGATGCCGGCATGAGTTGGAGCGATCTTCACATCGAGATTCGCGTAACAGACCGTATTGCGTATCTGGTCGTAGACACGTCCGGTACCAAAGACAGCGAACGACCCCGTGAAAACCGTCTTGCCGGCGAGCGCGAGCCCCGC
>JAIRXA010000067.1 GCA_031268525.1 Coriobacteriales bacterium
GGGTATTTTGTGTTAGCATTATAAAAGTACGGCTCTGAATCGCACAACTCACTTTCCTAACACAAAATACCCCGTCCCTTTTGTGTTCGTCTGGCACATCCGTCCCCCGTCTACGTTTACGTCCGTCTCGCCCTACTGCTTCCCTGTCTACTGTGCCGCATCGCGCAGCGCCCCACCTATCTACCGAAAAACTGCAGCGCGATCAGCAGGACGATGAGCGCAACCATGCCGACGGTCGCCGCCAGACAACCTCGGAGTGCACGCTGCCCAATCATGCCCAGGCGACCGAACAGTCCTCCCGCTCCCATGATCGTCCCCATCAGGGCGCGATCGGTTTCGGAGCTGTTGTCGACGAGGACACGCGGTTGCTTTGCCTGTTCGCGGAGATAGCGTTCTGTCTCGCTGAGTTTGATAAAGCGCTCGTCAATCCAGGTATTGCGACAGTAACGACAGCGTAGCAGACCAACCTGTTCATCAAGTACGACATAGTCCTCGCCGTGACAGCTAGGGCAGGTCACCTCATGAACACCTGCACCTGCTGCGGGATGTTGTTTTGATGCAGGAGAATCGGCGGCGACCATACGATCAGTCCTTCGGTATCGGCACACCAAAGGAGCGCGCCACGTCGAGCATGCCCTCGCCCGTCGCACCCCTGTTGAGGGCGCCTTCTATCCGCGCGTCGTTACGCCCCGCCATCTCCGCATTGCTCAAGCCCGTGCGATGCTGGCGAAGCTGGTCGACAACCTGCACGTTCTCGATCAGCGCCCTGGTTTCATGCTCATGACTGTGCCGCTTGTCCTGGTTGCGATAGCGCGCATAGATGAAGCCGTAATAGATGAAGCCAGACGCCAACAGGGCCAAAGCCAGATAGGCTATGTCGCCCTCGTCGTCAAAAAGGGCGAAGGCAGCCGAAAACGTGAGTGAGTCCAAAAAGCTGAGCAGATCGAACACCTTCTCCCCCTTCAGACAAACAAGAGAACCACGGCAAGGCCGACAATTGCACCGATGATCTCGATAACAGCCGAGACCGCCACGAGTTTGGGGGTATGGATGGGCACCGAACCCATCGTCTCACCCGTGACCCCATTGACGGCGACGTAATGCAGAAACTTCTTCCCACTGCCTTTGATCTCCAGATAGGAGTAGAGCCAGACCGGCAGATAGGCGGTCTTCCAGAGCTGCCCGGATACTTCCAGATTGAGGCTCTCCCAGCGGACTCCGCGATCATAGAAGATCGTCGTCGAACGTGCGCGAGTGCGGGCGATATCACGGGACTGCGCCTGAACGAGGGAGGATAACGCGTCGCGGTTCGCATCGCGCTTCTCCGAGGTATAGCCACGCAGATAGTTGGCGTTGAACTGTACGGCCGCCTCCAGGGGAAAGGGCAGGATGGTGTTTATGATGTTGTTGGAATTGACACTGGTGGTCTGCTGGAGGCGCTCGGTACTGGCCTCAACGGTCAGATCGTCGATCAGCAGATCGAAGTCGCGTGCGATGTCGTACAGATCGGCATCGTAACGTGTCTTCCTGTTGTCGCCAGAACCGACCGTGTACCTGCGCACGAGGTGCTCGCCCTGCCCGGCCATACGCACATGACTTTTGATATCGACAACCATATAGGGCAGATAGACTCCCATGATGTTGGCGGTCGTGAACTCCTGCCGAAAGCGCGGATGTGCGTAAAAGCGTCGCTTACCGACGAAGGCCTCGATACTGTGCTGTGCCTGCTCTTTGGTCAGACGGAAAGGCAGGACGATGTCCGGTACGGCACCATTGGGTATCTGCTGGTTGACCGACAGGGTGTTGCGACACCAATGACACCGAGCCTGGAGAGCCTCGCGCGTGTCAACGACCACCTCCGCGCCACAGGCACTGCATTTGAAGGTCATCACGACATCGGTGCCAGGAATGATATCCTGGGCACCGCTACCAAGCCAGGTCCCGGAGAGCTGATGCACATCGCCCGTCAGAGAATCCGCGGGCGCCGACCACTCGGTGTGGCAGTAGTTGCAGTGCAGCATGCCAGTCATGGGATTGAGCACGATATCCGAAGAACCGCAGCGCGGACACTTGGTAACGCCGTCCTTCGCACCACTGGCCGTCGAGACAACCTGCGGTTGGGTGGGCTGTGGCGGGGCAATCTGCTGGACGGCGACAGGCGGTGCAGGCGCAGGAGCGACGGGTAGTGGGGATGGAAACGCGGCGGCGGCAGGCGGTGCGGGCGCGGATACAGCGACGGGCGGAAGCACCCCCTGGCCTGCCCCCGCAACCGGCGGCAGATTGTCAGACGCTGATACAGGCATCTCTCTGTCCACTCTCACAGACCGAGGAGCTTTGCCTTTGCGGTATCAAAGTCGTCCTGCGTGATAACGCCCTGGTCAAGCAGGTTCTTGAGTTTTGTGAGCTTCTCATACGGATCCTCGGCAGGTGCCGTTGGCGCGGATGTGGCAGACGCATCCCCCTGGACGGGCGGCACTCCCTGCGCGGGGGGCACTCCCTGCGCGGCTGGAGCGGCACCGGCAAAGACCGGATTGGCACCAGTGCCAGCAGGCTGCTGCAAACCGCTGGCCATACCGCCTGCGGCGTTGAGGCCCATGCCCATGAAGGCCATACCCATGGCTCCACCCCCATCGGGATTGGAACCGGCGGCCTCAATACCTCGAGCGACAGACTGCTGCAGGAAGGAATTGCCCCGCTGGCCTGCCAGAGCGTCGGCCTTCTGGACATCCGCGATAAGCGCCTTGGTCACCTCATCGTATTCGATGGCGGCCAGGGCGGCCTTGACGATCTCCAAACCTCGACCTGTGCGCCACTGATAGCCCTCCTCCACAGCCGCGCCGAGCGACTGCGCGAAGCCAACGGCGTCGCTTTGGATGCGCGTGATGCGATTGCCCTTGTCAGGGTCGTTCGTATAGCGCGAGAAGGCAGCTGCCAGCGAGGCCACGACCTCATTGAACAGCTGGTCGGCAGCCTTGTTATCAAAGTCCGCGAAATCGAAGGCCGGGGCATTGGCGGAGATGAACTCCACGGGCACGAACTGCTTGACGAACAGGATCGGATCGACGATCCTGAGGCTGTAGGCACCCCGCGTGATCGCGCCTGCCTGGGTCTGAAGGTAGGCGTCGTCCCAGTAAATCTCGGACTGGGTGCCGAACTTGTTATCGGGTATCTCCTTGAGGTTGATATAGAAGGCGAGCTGCTGGGCACCCGGCTGGCCGCCGAACTTGAAGCGCTCCCAGGACTGGGTGATGGTCGAGGCGATGATGCCACCCCCCGAGAAGAAGGACTGCGAGTTGGGATCGGCGCTGGACCACTGGTAACCACCGGCCTGGGCGATGAAGCCGGTGATCGCGCCATTCTCCACGGTGATCAGGGCAAAGCCCTCGGGAACAACGAGCAGCGAGCCATTCGTAATGACGTTTTGGCTATACCGATAGTTGGAGCCTCGCCCGGCGTTGGTACCCGTTGGCACTGCCGGAACAACGCCTGCGGAGGGGCTTGCACCGTTGGGGACGGTGTAGAAGTCCTTCCATTGGTCAGCGAACATCCCGCCGATGGCGCCTTGAAATGCCTGGATGAATCCCATGATCGTTTCCTTTCCCTGGCCTTGGGGAAGCAACTAATCGGCACTTCCCTGACTGACAGCTGCTTTCAGCTGATCAACACGATCGATCCGTTCCCAGGTGAACTCCGGCAGCTCGCGACCGAAGTGCCCATAGGCAGCGGTCTTGCGATAGATCGGGCGACGCAGGTCGAGTGCGTCGATAATGGCACCGGGGCGCAGGTCAAAAACCTGTTGCACCGCCGCTTCGATCATGGTATCAGAAATCATGCCGGTTCCGAAGGTGTCCACCAACAAAGACAGTGGGCGAGCAACACCAATGGCATACGCAAGCTGTACCTCGACGCGCGCGGCCAGACCGGCGGCAACAATATTCTTGGCGACCCAACGCGCGGCATAGGCAGCCGAGCGATCGACCTTTGTCGGGTCCTTACCGGAGAAAGCGCCACCACCATGACGACCTCGGCCGCCGTAGGTATCGACGATGATCTTGCGCCCGGTAACACCCGTATCGCCAGCAGGTCCACCGATGACGAAACGCCCGGTGGGATTCACATAGATCTCGGCGTCTTCCCAACTGATGTTCCACTCGGTGAAGACCGGACGAACGACCTTCTCAATCAGATCGCTTCGCAAGGTGGTTTCGATATCGATGCCCTCAGCGTGTTGGCTTGAGATCAGAACCTTTTCCACCGCTACGGGCCTGTCATTCTCGTAACGCACACTGACCTGCGTCTTACCATCGGGACGCAGGTAGGGCAAAACGCCCTCCTTGCGCACCTCGGCCAACTTCTCGGCAAGGCGATGGGCCAGAAAGATCGGCAGCGGCATCAGGGTGGCCGTCTCATCGCAGGCGTAGCCGAACATCATACCCTGATCACCGGCGCCGATCAGCTCATAGGGATCATCGGCGTCGATATCATGCTGTACCTCAAAGGACTCATCGACGCCCATCGCGATGTCGGCACTCTGCTCATGGATGACGTTGATGACCCCACAGGACTTCGAATCAAAGCCAAGCGCCGGATCGTTGTAGCCGATATCGGCAATGACCTCGCGGGCCACCCGGTCGATGTCAATGTAGGCCTGGGTGCGAATTTCGCCGGCCAGCGTGACCAGGCCCGTGGTTACGAGGGTCTCACAGGCTGAACGCGCTTTAGCCAGATCGGCCTTCTCGCCGGACGGAGAGACATAGCCTTCGGCGGCGAGCTGAGCCTCCTTGGCGAGAATGGCGTCGAGGATGGCGTCGGATATCTGGTCACAAACCTTATCGGGATGTCCCTCGGTGACGCTTTCGGATGTAAAGACATAACGGTTGATGGACGATGCGCTCACAGAGTATCCCTTCTGGAAATCTTGAATGGGCCAATAGTAACGCATTTATGGCATCGCGTGGTTGCGTATGTGCATTTACGAGTACAATATGCTCATGAATACACAGGATAACATCGCGGTGGTCGGCATCAAGGGCGCACCGCGGCAGGTCGAGGCAATCGCAGACTTCATTTCGGGTGGCATCGAACACGGCTGTGGGGCCTGTATCGGTCTTGAGATCGAGCATTTTGTCGTGACACGGGAGGGACAGGAGCCCGTCACCTATGAGGGCGATGCATCCCGGGGTCAGGCGGGCGTGGGCGCGATCCTCGATGAACTGGCAGCATACTATGATGCTCGTATCTATGAGGACCACGAGGACGGTTCGCGCTCGCTGATCGGCCTTTCGCGTCTGAAGGCGAACGTCACGCTGGAGCCTGGTGCACAATTGGAGATCAGCATCGGACCTGCCGTACGGCTCTCTACGCTGCATCAGCTCTATACCCGCTTTCGCACGGAGCTCGACCCCATACTTGAGCGCCACGGTTATGAACTGCTGTCTCTGGGCTATCACCCCTCGGCCTGCGCCTTCGAACTACCGCTGCTGCCAAAACAGCGCTACCACTACATGGACGAATACTTCACATCCACCGGCAGCCACGGCATCTGCATGATGCGCGCGACCGCCTCCACGCAGGTCAGCATCGACTTCGCAAGCGAAGAGGACGCCGTGCGCAAGTACCGCGTGGCGATGGCGCTCGGGCCGCTTCTTTCCTTCATCACAGACAATTCGCCGATCTTCGAGGGGATGCCTGTGCATGGGGTGGGCAACGGTGAAGGGAGCGCTGGGGATACGGCGGGCAGCAATGAAAGCCAACGAACGCTTCCGACGGGCGCTCGCAGCGGATTGCCCATTCCTCCACGCATGGCACGAACGGCCATCTGGGAGGACGTCGATCCGGCGCGCTCGACCACACCGCCTCATACCTTTGAGGACCGCTTTGGTTTTGCGGATTATGCCTCATCCCTGCTTGCGGCACCTGCGGTCTTTTCCCTGCAGTACGACGACGATCTCCACAAACACGCGGTCTACCAGGGGATGCGAGCCAATGCCGAGGTCTATGGCGCTCAGGCCCTTGATCTGGAGCGCGTTGAGCACATCCTCTCGCTGTTCTTCTTCGACGTGCGCTTCAAGACCTATATCGAGATACGTATGGCCGATTCCCTGCCTGCGGAGTACGCGTTTTCCTATGCAGCGCTGATCAAGGGTCTGTTTTATCGAGCCGAGACAATGGAGCGCTACGGCGCACTTGCCGAACGGCTGACACCGGAAGAGATTTCCTTGGCAAAACAGACACTGATGCTTGAGGGCTTTGATGCGCTGGTGTATGGACGACCCGCATCCGAGTGGCTCGATGAGCTGCTGGGTGAGGCCGCAAAGGGCCTGGACGCCGACGAGCAGCCGTACCTGATGCCCCTGGCCGAGTTGGTAGAAAACCGCAGGACGCTGATCGATGACTGAAAGCCGGATGCCCGCCTTGCAGACTGCCTGGCGGGAAAGCTTCGAGCGCCTGGACGGCGATCGCGAGGGACGCCTGCGCGCACAGACCTATCTCAACGCCTCTACCGCCATCTATCACGACAGCGTCGTGCCAATCGGCGCGATTCCGAAACTCTACGACACGGCGACCCTGCAGCAATTTGACGAACTTGTCAAAACCCTGAATGCGATTCTGGAAAAGGTCATGCGCCGTTTCCGGGAAGATGCCTCCTATCGTTCGCTCTTCGGCTTCTCGCCGATGTTGGAGCGCCTCATCATGCTGCCGACCGGCTACGAGCGCCTGATCCCCATCATGCGTGCCGACATCTTCTGGAACGAGCAGACGGGCGCGTTTCAATTCTGTGAGCTGAACACCGATGGCACCTCAGCCATGAACGAGGACCGCGAAGGCGCCAATGCGCTGGCGCTCACCACCACCTACGCCGAGCTTGCGCCCCTTCTTCATGTGACCCCCCAGGAGCTCTTCGATCCCTGGGTCGAAGCCTTTGAGCGCATCTACCGCTCAAGCGAGCAGGCGGTGGCAGACCCTGTGGTCGCCATCGTTGATTACGGAGCCTCTGCGACCATTTTTGAGTTTCGCGAGTTCCGCCGCCGCTTTGAGGAGGCGGGACTGCGCTGTCTGATCTGCGACATCCCCTCACTTCAGTACCGAGACGGCGCCCTGTACGGCAATGACATCGATCCTGATCACCCGGCGCATATGCTACCCCTGCGCATCGACGCCATCTATCGCCGCGCGGTAAGCGCTGAGATCGTTGCCGAGCTTGAGACCAGCGCAGCCCGCGATCGGGGGGCCTGGGCGCTCGTTGGCGCCACCGAGGATCGCTCCGTATGCCTGATCGGTGGCTTTGTCACCCACATAGCCCACGCCAAGCAGTTGTTCTCCGTCCTCCATCTACCAGAAACACACGCCCTGCTGAACTCTGAAGAAGTCGCGTTTGTCCAAAGACACGTGCCCTATACGACGCGCCTCGATTCGGCCCATGTCGATCTGGGAACTGTCAAACTTGATCGCAAGCAATGGATCATCAAGCCAGAAGATGGCTATGCCTCCCAGGGGGTCTTTGCCGGTGTCGATTACTCTGCGAGCGACTGGACGGCGCTGATTGACGAACACGCTGGCGGAGCGACAGGTGGCGCAACAGGGGGCGCCAGCGCAACAGGGGACGGTTCTGTGTTGCGCTCCCTGGCAGGGGACAGCACAGAGGGCACAGGCAGGAGCGAAGGCGGCGAGGACGGAGCTGGAGGCGGCTACGTCGTCCAGAGCTACGTACGGCAATACGCGACACCGAATATCCGCGTCGATGACCCGGATGGCACCATAGAGCCGTGGAATATCCTGACCGGGCTCTACGTGTATGATGGGCGTTTCAGCGGCATCTTCGTGCGAGCGGGGCAGAAGGGGATCATCGTCGGCACTGCGGGCGGAATTACGGTACCTGCTCTGCTTGCCGACTACGACGACAGCAGCGGCCTCGCCTTACGTACCCGCGAAGCTCAACGAGAGGACTCGGTATGACCTCGAAGCACGAAGCGGTGAGCCCGAAGCACGGAGCTATGATCCCAGATCACGAAGTTATGACCTCGGATCACGAAGCGGTATCCAGGCGTCCGGTACGCGTGCGTTTTGCGCCCTCCCCCACAGGCAAACTGCACATTGGCGGAGCGCGCACCGCGATCTATAACTGGGCCTTTGCCAGACGGCATGGCGGAGCTTTCGTCCTGCGCATCGAGGATACCGACCCCGAGCGCTCGACTCCAGAAAACACCGCTCAGATAATCCGCTCCCTGCACTGGCTTGGACTTGATTGGGATGAGGGCCCTGAAAGAGGCGGCGAGTTCGGCCCCTATCTGCAGACTGAACGCTTTGACAGTTACCGAGAGACGCTGGAACACCTGAAGCAGCACGATGCCGTCTACCCCTGCTTCTGCACCCCCGAGGAGCTGGCTGCAAGGCGCGAGAGGGCGATGACATCCCAAACCTACAGCGGCTACGACCGCACCTGCCGCAGTATCCCGTCCGAGGAGGCGGCGGTACGCATCGCCGCGGGCGAGGCACACACCTGGCGTCTGAAAGTGCCGCTCGACCGGGGGCCCGTGACCTGGGACGACGAGGTTTTTGGTAGGGTGAGCGTGCCCGCCGACCAGCTCGACGATTTCATTCTCATGCGCAGCGACAACACACCGACCTATAACTATGTGGTCGTCATCGACGACTACCTGATGCAGATAAGCCATGTCATCCGTGGCGACGATCACCTTTCCAACACACCGAAGCAGATACTTGTCTACGAGGCTCTGGGAGCGGAGATACCTCGCTTCGCTCACCTCTCGATGATCCTCGGAGGCGATGGCAAGCGCCTCTCCAAACGCCAGGGTGCGACAAGCGTCGAACTCTACCGCGACAGGGGCTACCTGCCCCAGGCTCTTCTCAACTATCTTGCCCTGCTCGGCTGGTCGCTGGACGGCGAAACCACGCTCATCGACGCAGAGGGCTTGACGAGCAACTTCTCCCTGGAGCGCGTCTCCAAGAACCCGGCGGTCTTTGACAAGGCAAAGCTGGACTGGATGAACAGCGCCTATATCAGGGAGTTGGGGGCCAAAGCCTTCGTAGACTGGCTTGAGCCCTGGTTGGTAGACTGGGGTTTTACGCGCGAGGGTAGGGTCGCATGGAGCTGGGACGCGGACGCCGACCTGTGTCTGGGCTCGGCCGAGCGGGCACTGCGTTTTGGCAGACCTGCCTCACCGGAGGAGGTCGTCGCCGATGTGACCGCCCATCGGGCGTGGTACGAGGGTATCTATCCACTCGTATGTGAGCGCGCACGCACTCTGGCCGAGGTCTGCCCGATGGTTGCTTTCCTGTTCTCCGGAGAGGCCGTACTGCTCGATGAGCGTTCTATGGAGAAATGCCTGCGCTTTGAGGGTGTGGCCGATGTGCTGACACGGGTGATCACCGCGTTGAGCGACGAGCGCCTTATATGGAGGGAAGCCGCGATTGAAGCTGCCCTGCGCGCCCTGCCCGAAGAATTGGGCGTCAAGCCAAAGACGCTCTTCCAGGCGGTACGCGTGGCTGTCTGCGGCAACATGGTTTCCCCACCCCTGTTTGGCTCCCTGGAGCTCTTGGGACGCGAGCACATCCTTACTCGCCTGGAAAACGCCCTCCAGCCCTCTAGCCCTCTCGTCCCCCTGTCCCAGACTCCATGCCCTGCCCCTGTTTCGCGACCTCTATCCTCCGGTGTATCGCAAAACTCTTAAGATTTGGGTCTTTGTTGTACGAGATTAACGTTAGTAGCGATTTGAGGGCATAAGAGGCCGACCTCCAAAACAGCTATTCGTAGCAACAATTTATCTACCAGTCAGTTTACATTTTTCGATAAAAGTTAAAGATGGGTAACTCGCTACTAACGTCAATCTCGTACAGATTTACTCATGATTCGCAAAAATCTGAAGAGGAGTGCCTGAGAGCAGGTGTGCTCTGAGCTTTAGTTGACGGGAAGTGGAGTTGGGATCGCGAGGTTTGAGGCGCTTTTCGAGTCTTTTTGTTACATCCTGGCTGGCGCTCTCTCATAGGTTGCGGTAGACGATACTACGATGCCCAAGCTTAAATATCTCAATGACCACTTTGTCGTCGTCAATGATCCCCAAAATTCTGTAGGTCCCCACACGCCAACGCCAGCCGCCCTCCGTTCCAGCCAGCGCTTTTCCATCGCCTACCAGCCTCGGATTTGCACAGCCCTCCAGCTTGTCCAGTATCCAATGCGCGACAATGGACTGCGCCTTGGCATCCAATTTTGAGAGCGCTTTCTCTGCGTTCCTCTTGATGATGACATGGTAGGCCATCAGGCTATCCCGTATGTATCCATCAGCTCTACAATACTTATACCCTCGTCGTCCACGTCGGTCTCGGCGATTGCCTTTTGCAAGTCACGGGCGTCCATCTCGTCTTCCAGACGCTCCAGCGTCCACTGCCTGACCTGCGCCGAGAAGGTCACGCCATTCAGGTTTGCAAACGCCCCTATCCATTCTTTCTCTTCTGGCTCAAAGCGAATGGCTGTCATAGTCTTGCTCATATATGCTCCAATCAGTATACATCGTAAACACAATAGTTTAGATGATACCGTCCTGGCACGCTCAGGTCAAGGCCTGCAGCCTGCGCCGCGGCCTGTGCGCAGACATTTCTGCTGGAGGCCGTAGGGGCGAGAGATTGTAGGGACAGACATCAGTTCACCCGACATCTCACAGGGGCAGACAGACCACCGAGTTGAGGTAGTGATCCTCTTCCTGCGAATGAAAGATGATGCGGTGCAAGATGTCGCCCGTGACCGTAAGGTTGTGATGTTTCGCTGTAAGCAGGGCATCGCTCAGGAT
>JAIRXA010000086.1 GCA_031268525.1 Coriobacteriales bacterium
GGGGGGGGCCCCCCGCTGGGGGGGGGTGTCTGCCCCGCGGGGGGGGCTCGCCCCCTCCCCCGGGCGGGGGGGGCCCCCCCCCCCCCGCCCCTACACCTTGCGGAACCTGTGGGTTTGCCTGAGCCCCTACACCTTGCGGAACCCGTGGGTTTGGCGGGACTTGAAATCTTCCGAACCTCATTGCGCGCCTCCGCCTTCGAGGTCCTCGGTGCGCATGTAGAGTATGCCGGTCATCGGGTCACGATAGACGGTGCCCAGTTCGGTGAAACCACTGCCGCCACCGGCAAACTCTTCGGTGAGAGATTCTATGTCGGAAACCTCGGTGACTTCCTCCATCTGTATGACCTCGCTTAAGGAGGAGACGTCGAGTTGCCAATAGGCCACGAGCGCAAGCATGAGGCCGCAGGCAAAGACCAGCATGACGTCGGCAAGGTTCACGAGGCCGATGCGGGGATCGGCGTCCTCGGCGGTGTCGGCCTGCGAGGAGATGAAGCCCGATTCGCGGAAACTACGCGCCATCGGAGGTCTCCTCAGAGTCGGTGGTCCCGGGGTCGGTGGTCTCGGGGTTTGAGGCTTCTACGACGCTTTGGAGTGCCACGGCGCTCTGAGTTTCTGCAGCGCTCTGGAGTGCCACGGCGCTCTGAGTTTCTGCAGCGTGCAGGGCTGCCGCAAGCCGCTGCACTGCCGCAAGGCGTGGGCTGAGCTCGGAACTCAAATTTTTTGTCGTGGCCGAACTTGCCTCGGGGGCGCTCGAGGTTTCCTCGGAGTTCGAGTTTGTCTCGGGGTCCGGGGTCTTTGGGTCCGGGGTCTCCTTTAGGTCCGGAGCCTCGGGGTCCGGGACGTCGGAGTACGGGGTTTCCTCTGAAGCACTCTCAAGTTCATCGGTCTGGGATTCCCTGCGGCTGGAACCAAGAGCACTCAAAATCGGAGTGGGGTCATGAGGCAGCTCAATGTCCGCGGTACGAGCGGTCTCGGCCTTGTCCAAAACTGAAGTCATCAGAGACTCCAAGGCAACGAGATAATGGTTGTACCAACGCTTACGGATACCAGTGACCAGAAGCGAGACGACCGCGGCAACCAATCCGGCGACCGTGCCATCAAAGGCCACCAGAAGTGACATCGAGAGCTGATTTACATCGCCCTGCCCCATCGCGACGATACCAGGACCGAGCGGTATCAAGGTACACATCAGGCCCATCATGGGCGCTATCTTCGTTACTTGCTCGGTATAAAGTAAGGTGCGCTTATAGCGATCATCAACCTTCACGATCTCCATCTTTGCCAAGGCAAAGAGCTCGTCGGCCGTCAGCCCCATATTGTGCACCGCCATCAGCAGCGCTGCCTTCTGGGGCGCGAGCAATCTGCTGCCTACAACAACCTGCTCCACCTCGTCATAGGGCGCATCGTGAATATCGTTGATGACCTGGGGAATGTTCACCTTAAAGTGTTGCCGCTCCGTGAAGACCTCAGCGATCAGCGAGCCAAGGCAGAACAGGGCAAAGAGTATCAGGGCTGCCAAAATCAGCATCACGGGCACCATAAGGAACTGGGCCACGCGGTGCAGAATCTCAGACAGGTACTGCACGAACAGGTCGTTTGCCATCAATCAAGCCTTCCTCGTGTCTTTCGTCGCCCAACACACATCCCACGTGCTCACCGGGCGGTCAAAGCCCGCCCCAACGTAGACAGGGGGACGGTCCTTTGTCTACGTACTGAACGTAGACAAAAGGACCGTCCCCCTGTCTACGTTAACCTCGGTGGCGGCGGATAGGAATCGCCCAGTATCTGCAGGATCGTCCCATCGTCCACATCCACCTGATACATGACCTTAAAATACTCGCGCGTGACCTCCAGCATATCAATGTCGTAGAGGTCGGGGTAAAGCAGATTGGCAACCCAGTGGATGCCGATGATGCGGTTCACACCGGGCGGGCGGTCACACCAAGCCCAGGGCTCGTTGGGCATGGCATAGACCCGTCCATCGCGTACCGCCTTGATCTGCGCCCAGTCGGGGTTGGTACGAATGTCGGCGTAGGCCCCACCACGTTCGTTGGTATCCCAGGCAATGATGACCTCGGGGTCCCATTTGAGCACCTGTTCAAGTGACACATCGGTCATGCCGCCGCCATAGGTCTCATCGCACTTGGCGGCGCACAGTGCCCCGCCCTCCAAAAAGCCGAGCATGTGCTGCGAGGTTTCCGGCTCGGTCTGGAGGCCCTCGGGGCCCTCCGCATAATAGACTGTGATGCGCTCCTGCTCGGGTATGGTAACAACCACATCCCGCACTGCGTTGTAGCTGTTCTCACAGAACTGCGCGAGCTCTTCGGCGCGCTGCTCGCGACCCAGTATGTCGCCCAAGAAGCGGAAAGCGCGAGGAATCTTGTCAAAGGAGCCATCCACAAGCAGGCAGGGGATGCCCGTCTGATCCTGCAGGCCTTCGGCCTCAGAGATGTTTTGGCGCGTCAGGCCGATGCCGGAAATCGAGAACATGATATCGATGTCTTCGGTGAGCAGAGATTCGCGGTCTATCTCGCCGTTGTTGTGAATGGTGCCCAGATAAGGCAGGCCACCCACGTTGTCGGGCATGAAGCGCATCTGTCCCTCGTCAAACTTGCTCGCGGTGCCGCCCAGCAGTTCAGGGCACAGCGAGGTGATGTAGACCTGTGCCAGAGCCGAGGTGAAAAAGACACTCGCGATATTGCCTGCCGTGGGTATCTCAACTGTACGTCCCGCGTCGTCAACAACTTCGCGCTTGCCTAAGAGAGCAGAATCAGCCGCCGCCTTGATGCTTGCGCAGCCGCTGAGGGTCGTCAGCGCTGTGGCTGCCAAGCCGGTGCCCAAAGTAACGACAAAACCTGAGGCGAGTATGTGTGAAAAGTCGCGTCGTGAGAGGGCGGGGCGCTTGGAGGGCGCCGGTTGCGCCGGGCGTGCCGGTTGCGCCGGGCGTGCCGGTTGCACCGGGCGAGCTGCTTGCGTTGGGCAGGCTGATTGAGTGGGTTGCGTTGAATGTGCTGGGCGTGCTAGGCGAACTGCTTGAGCTGGGCAGACTGTTTGAGTGGGTTGCGTTGGACAGCCCGATGAACCCGATTGGCTCAAGCCATTTGGTTGCGATACTTCTTGCCTTGAGTGACTATATTCTGATTCGCAGATACTATAGTCTATAAAAGAGCTGTCTCGTTCGCCCATCAGCAAGAATCAGCCTTTCCTTGTGTCCATCAGAGTCGCGTCCATCAGGGGGATACAGGTACGCTGCGTATACCCCGCTCCCACGTCAACATCCGCCACAAAGACCTCAGTGCGATAGATGCGACGCAGCTTGTCGGAATTGATCGTCTCCGAAGGGCTCCCCTGATCGATGACCTTTCCGTCCTCCATCACTACGACCTTATCCGCGCAGAACAGCGCATGATCGGGATCGTGCGTAACCATCAGCACCGCCATACCCGAACGCGACAGCGCACGAAGCCTCGTGAGCACGAGCTGCTGGTTCCCAAAATCCAAAGAGGCGGTAGGCTCATCCATCACAAGGATGTCCGGCTCTTGGGCCAGTGCACGTGCAATCAGGACTAGTTGCTGTTGACCTCCACTCAGCTCAGTATATTCTCTATCGGCTAGATTTTCAATCGAAAGCATATCCATCGAGCGCCAAGCGACCAGCTTATCATGCTCGGTTGCACCACCCGCGCTGCTCTGGAGATACGGCGTTCTTCCCAGTAAAACGACATCGGCGACCTTGAAGGGGAAGGGCGGAATATGCAGCTGCGGGATATAGGCAAAGTGTTGGGCCCGTTCGCGCACGGTCATATCTGCGGTGTTCGCACCCTCCAGCAGTATCACCCCGGAGAAGGCAGGCAGGATACCCAGAACACACTTCAGCGCCGTCGTCTTACCGCAGCCGTTCGCGCCAATAACGCAACAGAACTCGCGGTTGCCGACCGTGAAGTCGATGCCGTGAACGACCTCCTTCTTGCCATAACCCGTCGTAAGGCCCTTGACCTCCAGCAGCGTCGCCACCTTTGCTCACCAGCCCTTCATGTTGCGCCGGTAGATGAAGGCAAAGAAGGGCACACCGAGGATGGAGGTCAGCAGACCAATGGGTATCTCCACAGAATAGATCAGGCGCGCAAAGTTATCGACGATAAGCAGGAAGATGGCGCCGACCAGCATGGTCGTAGGCAGCAGTACCCGATAGTTGGGCCCGACGATGGCACGGGTGAGGTGCGGCACGACCAGACCGATCCAGCCGATGATGCCCGCGATTGCCACCGAGCAAGCCGTGAGCAAGGTCGCTCCAAAGATGACGATGAAGCGGGTACGCCGGGTGTTCACGCCGAGGCTGCGCGCCTCCTCTTCTCCGAAGGACAAGACGTTGAGGTTCCAGCGTTGTGACAAAAGCATCACGAAGCCAAGCACCATCAGGGGCACGGTAAGCAGCATGTCGCGCAGAGTGATCGAGGCGAAGGAACCCATCAGCCAGAAGGTGATGGCGGGCAGTTTGTCGTCCGCATCGGCGACCAGCTTGATGATCGAGGTGCCGCTGCTGAACAGCGTACCGATGAGAATGCCGCCCAGTATCAGCCCGAGCAGGGCGTCGGAGCGTACCGCCCGGTTGACCCCCAACACACAAAGCACCGCAAGCAGTCCGCCCGCGAAAGCGAAAATCTGGATAAACTCGTTGCCGAGGTCCATCAACATCGCCAGACAGGCGCCGAAGGACGCACCTGCCGAAGCTCCAAGCAGGTCGGGCGAAACGAGCGGGTTCTTGAACATGCCCTGATAAGACGCGCCCGCGACCGAAAGCGCCATGCCGACGAAAACCACGACGACGATACGCGGCAGACGGATGTTGAACAGTGCACGGTCGAGCTTGGGGTCGGTAAGGATGCCCGACGCGCTGAAATGCTCGGCGATGGTCTGAAAAATCTGGCTTGGCCAGGCGGTGTAGCGTCCGAGCATCAGGGAGACGAGCACCACCGCAAGCATGGCGAGGGTCAGGAGGACAATGCGCCGGACAAGATGCCGGGTTGAGTAAACCTCAAGGGCCTTGTCGAGCGACTCGGTCGTCGGGCGCTCACTATTTCCTATTGCGGATAATGACATGCACACCTCTACCTATGACACTCATGATGCAAGACGTGGCATGAAACGCGCTGACCGCAGGGGCGAGAGCGTTGTATGCGGGCATTCTCTGTGATCAGTTATGCACCCAGACCTGTGTTCCTGTTGTGACGTAGGAATAGAGCTTCGCTGCCTGTGCGGGAGGCATGTT
This sequence comes from Coriobacteriales bacterium, assembly GCA_031268525.1. Taxonomy (GTDB): domain Bacteria; phylum Actinomycetota; class Coriobacteriia; order Coriobacteriales; family UBA8131; genus JAIRXA01. Next base: position 5,270 of record JAIRXA010000086.1, read on the forward strand.
CACGCAGCCATGCGAGCCGTAGTTGCGCCAACGGTCACCGCCAAAGATCGAGTGCCAATCTGCGTCGTGTAGACCGTGCCCCCAACTCGTGAAAGGCATCCAGTAGGTGACGGGCACGGCATAATCCACACCAACAAGCGTAACGTTCGTGGCTTTGGACATGACATACCAGGTGCCGACGGGAGTCGGGGTCCAGGGCTTACCCGTAACGACATCGGTCTGAACCGTGATGTGTCCATTGCGCACATAGGTCACCAGCTGTCGCGAGAGGTTCACCTCAACGTAGGTGCCCGAGAAGGGGTCGTAGGTTGTCTGGCTGACGAAGAAGTGCAGGGCCTTGCTCAGGTTTGGCGTGGCGACAACATTGCTACCGCTCACATCCCTGCCCCCGGAGGCGGCCAGATACATCCCACTCTTGGACTGGATGACCAGAGAGCCATCCGCGTCCGCGACCAGACGCCACTGTTCGTACGAATTTCTGCGATAGGTTAACTGCAGGACATTCGCGCCATCGGATTTGCTCCCACCGGAGATAGTCATGCACTTGAATGATACCGCGCCGCGGAAGATGAACCATCCGCCTCCGAGGGCCTCGATGCGCCATTTCTGGTTCGCCGAACCCTTGGGAGTCCACAGACCGATATTGCCGCCATCGTAGATCGAGTTACCGCCAACGTCGAGCACCATGCCACCCGCTGTGGTGAAGGTGTAATAGGATTCGTTGTTCAGAATGTTGGTCGATGTAAGGCTGAATACCTGGGAAGTGCTGCCGTTGGCAGCAGCGGTCACGATGGTGCTGCCTGAAAGAGTCAGCAACTCACCGGAGGCCTTGTTGGTCAGGGTGTAGCCGCCTATGGCGTAGCCCGGTAGCCAAAGCTGATCATCGCCGAAGGTGGCGAGCGATGTTGCTGTGGCGGGTGCCTCTGCAGCGGGCGCTGTTCCTGTGGCGGGGCGTTGACGCACAGCGCTGGACTCCGCCGTCAGATACAGGCCCGAACTCAGGGAGCGCAGAGCATAAGCGCCGTCATCTGCGGCCACAACCATGAACTTCTGGTTCATTCCGCCATTGCTGCTCCAAACTATGACATTCGCACCGCTGCTCTTGGAGTTGCCTTCGATATCAATGCGCTTGGACGTTGCCGCATGAGGGGTGATGGTGCGAACGCCTGTGCCCAAAACCGGCGTAGACGGTGTCTGGAAAACAAACTGCTGAGTTTGTCGGGGAGCGCTCGCGGCCCAGGGACCGGTGACAATCAGGGAGCCCGCCTGTGCCGAAGTCCCCTGTACGGTCAGAGCCATGTTCGCGTGCTTTGGAAGGATCGAGTAGGTGCCGTCGAGGTTATCCACAATGGAATAGCGTTGATTATCACGAGAACTCGATGTCCATTGGATGGTATTTGCTCCCGCAAGACGACTTGCTCCATACACATCGAAGTACAGGCCCGAGTTCAGGGGCCGCAGGGTGTAATACCCATCGCCGCCGATCTGGACTGAGAAGACCTGATTGGGGGACGACTTGCTGGTCCAGAGCTCAATTTTCGCACCAGCGGCGGAGGAATTGCCATAGACATCAAAGACGAGCCCGGGACTTGAGGCCAGAGCGATGGTGTAGTAGCCGCTGGGGATCGTCTCCCCGGAGGGCGGGGTCACGTAAGGAGAGTTGACGAAGTAGAAGCGCTGAGCCTTGCCATTGTGGGCAGTCCAGACCTCGATGGCGGTATTGTTCTTGTCCGCAGATCCGGTGAGATCGAGCGCCAGCCCTGCGTTCGCGGCACTGGTCAACAGATAGCTGCCATCCGTGTTCGCGGTGATCTGCCATTTGAGCCGAGGTTCGTCGGCCTGAGCAAACTGCGCGACCTTCGCGCCGGAACGAATGGTTCCCTGAATACCCAGCACGAGTCCAGAGCTCTCGCTGCGCACGTAGACGAAACCGTCCCCGGCGTCAATGAGGGTGAACTGCTGATTGGCGCGATAATGCGCGGACCAGAGAATGGCAGTTGCGCCGCTTGCCTTTGACGCACCCGTGATATCGATGAGACGTGACGTGGAGGCAAAGGGTTGCAGGTAATAGATGGTGTCTTCGGCGAGCCCAAGGTCGGCAAGAGAGGGCGTGTCGGCGGAGTTCAGAAGGGCGGGGTCGCTAGGGTCGCTGGGGTCGCTGGGGTTGGGGTTGATGGACGGATCATCGGGATCATCGGGGTCGTTGGGGTCGCTGGGGTCGCTGGGGTCGACGTCAGGATCGTCGTCGGAGTTGACGGACGGATCGTCAAGAGGGTCGTCACTCTCACCGTTGCCGTCACCATCGAGGAGGCCGCCGCCCGAGCCCGAGCCCGTACTCGGAGTCCCGGAATCGGCAAAAGCCGCGATAGACCCAAGTGAAGCGATAAGAATAAACGCAAGAATGACACTGATCAGTCTTTTGACCATCGCCCTAACTCCCCTACTCGGCACCGTAAAACCTGTTGCTCTCTTTATACCATTATTTGCACGCCCGTAGTAAAGAAAGCGCGTAAGAAGGTAAGGTGTTCTTCCTCGAGCGGGCAAGCAAGACAAAGAGGGCAGCCCGCTGTTCTTCGAGGGGCGGGCTCTGACCGCCCGGTGAGCAGGTATGACCCGCAGATTCCGCAAGGTGTAGGGACGGGCTTCGTAAGCGTCAAATAGCACAGGCATAGTCAGCTTGTTGCGGTCGTACTACAGTGGTACCTACGGTTTGTATGCCACAGGCACCTTGACATGATCGGGCAACTTGTCGCTCCAAGGCATG
>JAIRXA010000094.1 GCA_031268525.1 Coriobacteriales bacterium
GAACTACCCCATGCCTTAAGGACTGTCTTGCCTGCCAGTATAGACCTCAAGCGTTGCGAAAGGGCGCACATTCTGAAAATATGTTGCCAGAACGGTGTCAATTGGGCCCAATTGGGGCCAATAGGGGAAGGATGAGGGTCAATCGTGTCAGTTGGGGACGTGTGCCAATCGGGAACGTGTGCCAGTTGGGGACGGGGCAAACTCGTAGGGACGGGCTGATATGCCGGGACGTCTTCGTAGGGGCGGGCTTTGACCGCCCGTGTGGGTAAAGAGGGTTTTCGTGCTCAGGCGGGCGGTCGGAGCCCGCCCCTACGAAGACGTCCCGGCACACATCCTGCATCCTGCCGCCTACGGGGGCATCCCCACGCACATCCTGCATCCTGCGGAACCTACGAACACGCTTCGTCGCCCCTCAGTCTATGAACTCCAAGGGATAGAGCAGCTCGACCTCCAGCTCACTGCCAGCGGGGTACAGGGCTGTTCCGAGTGGATTGAGGAACTGTGCGTTGGGCAGGAGCGGTGGGCCACTCTTACCCCGCTGCGATCCAAGTGGCGCGGCAACCAGAGCGCCGTCCTTGCTGGAGACTGACAGGCGATGGAAGAGCTGCATTACGCGCCCATCGGGGAAGGGACGCATCGCGATGTCCGCGGTGAGCGGTGCTCGCACGCTTGGGCGGCGACGCGTGGGAACACCCAGAGCGCGCGCTACCAGAGGAGCGACGAGCCATTCCAATTCGTGATAGAGCGCGAGTACCGGACCGGAAACATTGACGACCGGCTTGCCGTCGATGATCGCGATGCAGGTCGGACGCCCCGGTGCCGCCAGCACACCGTGGCAGATCAGTTCGCCTCGCTGCTTGAGCAGACTTGCCGAGTAGTCTTCCAGACCCTTGGAGGAACCGCCCGACAGCAGCAGGATGTCGCAGTGGGGGAGCAGTTCATTGAGGGCCGTCTCGATGAGCGCGAGGTCGTCGATGACAATGGGATGAATGAGCGGCTCGGCTCCGAGCTCGCACAACGCAGCCTCGGCAAGTACCGAGCCGGAGTCGATGTTCTGTCCGCGCTCGGGTGTGCTGCCCGCGGGCACCAGCTCGCTGCCTGTCGGGATGAATCCGACGCGCGGTTTACGAATGCAGGATGGCTCCGAGACGCCGCCCATTGCGAGCATGGCAAGATCATAGGCCCGCAGAGGCAGACCAGCGCGTGCCAGAAGATTGCCGGGGCACACCTGGCTACCCGCGGGGTTCACGCCGGTGCCGGGCTGTATCTCAAGGTTCTCCGCAAAGAGCAGATGACCGTCTTCAGCGATGCGCACATCTTCTACGCGCACTACGGCGTCGAAGCGGTCGTCGAAGTCGTCACCGGTATCGGCGCGGACGTAGTTTTCGCCATAACGCCAGTCGGTGGTGTCGGGAAGAGGGGTGGCGGCGGCGTCAGGGGTGCCAGAACTGACGGAGAAATCGGCGGATCGTACGGCGTAACCATCCATTTTCGACGCGCGGACGACGGGCAAGGTGAGATGCGCGACCTGGTCGATGGCGAGAATCCGTCCGGCAGCCTGCGCGAGCGGTACCAACTCAATTGTTGGTTCAGGCCGCCAGAGGGCAAAGAGCTTATCGAGCGCTTCAGTTTTGGTGATCGTCTCAAAAGTCGGCTCCTGCCAGGTGCTGGTTGGATCAGCCATCGGTGCCTCCAAGCTGTTTGGGGATGTTTCCCTCAGGATACCCGAGTCGATGCTCTCTTCTCAACTGAGAATTCAAAGCCGTTCGGCATCAAAGCCGTTCGGCAGACGCTGCGTCCATACGAACCGGTATAATGGACGAATGGACTTTCGAACAGCAGCAATCGTACCGGTTGCCGGACTCTCGTCGAGAATGGGGAGCTTCAAGCCCTTACTTGAGATCGACGGCGAGCCCTTGATCCGTCGCACTGTACGCTCAGTATTGGCGGGCGGCGCGCGGGAGGTACGCGTTGTGCTCGGCCGTGAAGCTGAAGCTGTGCGTGCGGCGTTGGCAGACCTACCCGATATCACCTTTGTGGAAAATCCTCTCTTCGCTTCAACCGATATGCTGCGTTCGGTGCAATTGGCGATGCGCGGCTGGGAGATCACGAGCGCTGCCACCCCGAGCACCACCACCCCGAGCATCACCGCTTCGAGCACCACCACCCCGAACGCTGCGATTCTCGATGCGATGAAAGACCCGACGAAAGACCCAACGGAATGCCTGCGAAACCATTTGAATGGCCATGAGCCTGATGCGCTCTTTATTCTGCCCGGCGATGTGCCAGCCATTGCGCCGCGGACCTTCGAGATATTGGCCGCCCATGCCAGGCGAGCCCTCCAAGACACCCAAGACACCCATGCCGCCCATGCCAGGCGAGCCCTCCAAGACGCCCAAGACACCCATGCCGCCCATGCCGTACAAGACGCTCGTCCGCAAAAGGCGCATGAGGGCACTCGGTTTGGCGGCTCGACCCTGTTCCGTCCGCTGTACCGCGGTGAGCACGGGCATCCTCTCCTGGTGTGTCGAGAGGCATATCCGGCGATCATCGGGTACGCAGGGGATGGTGGCCTGAAAGCCGCACTCGCTGAGTTTGCTTTGGTAGGGATTGAGGTTCCCGATAAGGGCGTTCTGCTCGACGCGGATACCCCCGAGGATCTGGCTCGACTTGAAGAGTATATAAGAAGCAGAGAAGGCGATTTTTCCGAGAAAAATTCAAGGCAGTTGCCGTTTTGTCGTTCCGTTCATCAGGAGGTATCATGAGCATCCAAACTCTCTATCAGCAGCTTGAACAGTCTCTTGCCCTGGGTAATTCTGCGGCGATTGTCTCGGCCTATCATGCGAATGGCGGCGTTGACAAGCGACTGCTTACCATTGACGACGAGCAGGCCTGGGCCCGCCTCAAGGAGCTGGAGGCAGATCCAGCCACCCAGACAGAGGGCCCAGTCGCACATCGCTTCGAAAAGGACGGCACGCTGGCTCTCGTTGAGCACTATAACAGCAAGCCGCGCTTCATCATTCTTGGTGCAGGGCACATTGCCCTTGCGCTCGCCCCGATCGCAAAGGCCGCCGACTTTGAGGTCTTGGTCTACGATGACCGGGCCTCTTTTGCCAACCGACAGAACTTTCCAGACGTTGACGAGATCATCTGCGATGGCTTCGATCAGGTGTTTACGCGAATACCTTTACGAGCAAGCGATTATGTGGTTATTGTAACGCGCGGCCACAAACACGATGCCGATTGTCTGCGTGGTATTCTGGCTGGTGTTGAGCCCGCCTACACGGGCATGATTGGTTCAAAGCGGCGGGTTGCCATCGTCAGAGAGCAACTGTGCGCCGAGGGCTACGACGCTGCGCGCATTGAACGCACCCACTCACCTATCGGCCTGAGGATCGGTGCAGTCACGCCCTTTGAGATAGCCGTTGCCATCCTTGCCGAGGTCATTGAGGTCAAACGCATCGAACGCGCAGAAGCACGCTACTCCACCTGCGACCCGGCAATCGCTGCCGAACTGGCTCGTCGCGGCGATGACTTTGACGCGATGATCACGATCTTCTCCACACAGGGATCGGTGCCTATCGAATGCGGCGCCAAGCTCGCAATGACCTACGCGGGCGTTATTGCAGGCACCATTGGCGGCGGTTGCTCGGAAGGCGAGGCGATGACTGTTGCGCGCGAGCTCATCAACAGTGAGACCCACACGGACACTACGGGCTCATCGACTGCTCCGTCGCGTTCCGATGCCTCTGAGGGGAAGACGAGCTGGCGCATCCACACCGTCGACATGAGCGACAGCGCCGAAGAAGACGGCATGGTTTGTGGTGGGACCATGCGGGTTGTTGTGGAGGAAATGCTGTAGCTCTGATATCATATGCCGACGGGAAAATTCTGAGTAAGGAGGAATTAGGTGAAGAAAAGAGTAAGAGAGTTTACACGGATGTTGCTTGCCCTTATGTTGGCGCTGAGCTGTGTTGTGTTACTCGCGGGCTGTGGGGACGGCTCGTCAAGCGGGGGGAACACCCCGCCACCTGCCGATAGCGCCGCCAGTGCACCAACTCAGGAGGCACTCGATTTCTGGGATGGCGACTGGTATGGTTGGTGGACTTGGGAGAACGGCACCGGCGACGCCGCCAACGCCAACGGCGGCCACTGGGACTGCATGGCTCAGTTCTCGACCAGCCCCGATGGTACGGGGCACGTGGTGATCTGGGACGAGGACTGGGCTAAGGACGACGGTGTTTCAGAGGTGGATTATCACATCACCTCCGGTGGTGGCGACCTCGGCACCCTGGTCAGCGACTCTGGTTGGTTCATCAACCCGGGTGATGTTATCGGTGCAGGTTCATGGACACTGGCTTCCGACTCGATGGGTTCCCCTGACTTCATTCAGATCAAGGGCCATTATGTGAGCTCTGACGATCCGAGCGTCGCGATGGATTACACGATCAACCTGCGTCTCTGGGGAGCAACGTGGGACGACATGAGCATTGACCCTCCCTATTATTATGATAGCTGGTATCTGCCGCTGCTCGAGTCCGGCGAGCCGATGCCTGTCGCCATTGGCTGAGAGGGCTGTTCTGAGAACGCTTTCTTGAGAACCAGATAGAGGGAGGCTACCCGTCCGTTCGGAGGGGTAGCCTTTTTTCTGGGGACCCTCCCTCTTTCTTTACGTCCCTGCGAGCGCTCATTTGCGCTAGAATTCTCTGTATGGGGTATGCGTCAGATACACGCTTTGACAGGGTCGTGCTCATCGTGCTCGATAGTCTTGGCGTTGGCGCGATGCCCGACGCCGACTCCTATGGCGACGTGGGCAGCAACACGCTCGGACACATCCTCGCGGCCTGTCCCGGGCTGCGTATTCCTCATCTGACAGAATTGGGGTTGCTGAGGACGCTTGCGGACTCTGTCTCCCTTCATTCGGAAGGTTCGCCCGAGGGGCCGCCCACCCCGTCCACCACCGCCGCTCCACCCGCCGCCCCACCTGTCCCGCCCGCCGCCCCGCCCACTTCGCTCGCCGCATTCACTTCGCCCACTTCGCCCGCCGCCCCACCCGCTCCACCCGCCCAAGCGGCATACGGGCGCCTGCCGCTGGCATCGGCGGGCAAGGACACCATCACCGGGCACTGGGAGATCGCCGGGCTCATCTCTCCGGAGCCGTTCCAAACATTCATACGCTTTCCCGAGAGCTTCATCGTGGCTTTTGAGAAGGCTATCGGTATCGGCGTCCTCGGCAACCGACAGGCTTCGGGCACCGAGATCATCGAGGAGCTCGGCGATGAGCACGAGCGCACAGGTAAACCGATCGTTTACACCTCGCTTGACAGCGTCTTTCAGGTCGCCGCGAACACCGAGGTCATAGCGCTGGATGCTCTGTATTCGATGTGTGAGATCGCGCGCAGGATGCTCCTTGGTCCTCTGCTCGTTGGGCGAGTCATCGCACGGCCCTATGTCGTTGAGGCGGGCGTACGTCGACGCACTTCCGATCGCCGCGATTATGCGCTCGCCCCGCCTGCGCCTACCCTGCTCGACCACCTGAACGCTGCTGGGATGGAGGTTTTTGGCATCGGCAAGATCGGAGACATCTTCTCCGGGCGAGGCATCACGAATACGATACATACCGAAGACAACGCCGATGGCTGTGAGCAGACGCTTGCGGCCTTGCAAGAAATGCAATCAAAATGCAATCATACTGGGAAGGGTCTCATTTTTACGAATCTCGTAGACTTCGATTCGCGCTACGGGCACCGTCGTGATGTGCGTGGCTATGCACAGGCCCTTGAGGACTTCGATCGCTTTTTGCCGCGCCTGCTTGCGAGCCTGGGCTCTCGCGATCTCCTGATAGTGACGGCGGATCATGGCAACGATCCAACATTTGCGGGCTTTAACCACACACGGGAATACGTACCAGTGCTGTATTATGGACAGGGAGTGCGAGCGCGCGAACTCAAGACGGGTGGCACCTTGGCAGATATCGGAGCAACCATCGCTGCTGCTCTTGGGGTAGAACCCACCGCTTATGGGGTGGCAGTCGCTTTGTAGGGAATGGAGAGAGGATGTCTGTCGATACAGAAAACCCGGCTTTTCGTAGCATGTTTCGCGAATACGATGTGCGCGGACGGGTGAGCGATGAGGAGCTCAATGTTGCCAGCGTACGCTTGATTGTGGCGGCGTATGCCGAGCTCGTGGCGGCGCGTGGCATACGGCGCGCGGTTGTGGGTTACGACAACCGCACGATCTCTCCGGCTTTCGCCGAGGCTGCCTGCGAGGCATTGGTGGAAGCCGATTTTGAGGTCTTCTTTCTCGGTCTGGCGATCAGTCCCTACGTGTACGCCGCGCAGTATTTCTGCGAGAGCGAAGGGGCGGTGATGATCACCGCAAGCCATAACCCGGACGGATGGAGCGGCTTCAAGTTTGGTAAGGGCTACTCCAAGACGCTTGAGAGCGCCGATATCCGTGAACTGTTTGAGAGGGTACAACGCCGAGGAGCTGAAGCGGGGGATTCCTCCACCTGCGACAGTGCTACGGGCGGCTCCACTTCTATCCCCGGCAACCGCGTCGATGTCGACCTTCGTGAGCGCTATATCTCCGAGATCGTCAGTCGCATCCACATGGGCCCCCATCCTCCCCGGGTTGTCATCGACGCGGGCAACGGTGGAGCAGGCCTGTTCGCCTGGGAGGTCTTCTTCCGGCTTGGCTGTCCGACCTTCCAGCTCAACTGCGATCCCGACACGAGCTATCCGCACTACTTCCCCAATCCTTCCAACCTTGTCGCGCGCACTGCCCTGCGTTCGATGGTGCTGCACCCTGCCATCCATGCGGAGATAGGGATCGGCTATGACGGCGATGGCGACCGCCTCGGCGTCATCGACGAGAAGGGTGCCGACGTCTATTCCGATCTGGTTCTGGCGGTGCTTGCCAAGCAGTTATTGGAGCGTAAGCCGGGGGCAACCGTTGTTTTTGACGTGAAATGTTCGCAGGCGCTTGCAGAAGTTATCACGGCGGATGGCGGCGTACCCGAGATGTATAAGACCGGGCATTCCTACATCAAGGCGCATATGCACGAAATCGCGGCCGACCTGGCCGGCGAGCGCAGTGGCCATCTGTTCATCGGAGGCGACGATTATTTTGGCTTTGACGATGCCGTTTTTGCCTCCGCCAAGCTCGTGGAGTATCTGTCGCATAAAGAGAAGCCCCTGTCTGCCGTCATCGCGTCCATGCCACAGTATGTGACGTCGCCGGAGATCAAGGCAGAGTGTTCCGATGTGGAGAAATATCGTATCGTGGAAGATGTGACTGCGCTGTTTAAGGAGCGCTATCCCGGGCGGGTAAACGATATCAATGGCGCCCGAGTGCGCTTTGAGCATGGATGGGGTCTGGTGCGAGCATCCTCCAACCTGCCGGAGCTCGTGTTGATATTCGAGGCGGACACCGAGGAACATCTACGCGAGATATACGCAACATTCCGTGAGGTGTTGAGTGCGTATGACGCCGTGGATACCGCATGGGGCAACGATCCGTATTTGTAGGCACGAACCCTATAGGTTCCGCCAGGTGTAGGGGCGGACTTCCGTCCGCCCGCCTGAGAAAGGACGACCCCGTGGTCAATGAGGCAATGCATACCACCGAAGTGCCTCGCGAGAGAGCGCTGCTCGTTGGGATTGAACGCGGTGCGGCGGATTGGCCGATTGAGCAGTCGCTTATCGAGCTTGAACGTCTGGTCGACACTGCCGGAGCCGAGGTCGTCGGTTCCGTCTCACAACGCCTGAAAACACCGAACGCACGCACCTTCATCGGCAAAGGCAAGGTTGTTGAAGTCGCTGCAGCCGCACAGGCTCTGAGCGCCGATATCGTGGTCTTTGACGATGAGCTCACCCCCACGCAACAGTCTAATCTGGAGAGAGAATTGGGTTCTGAGAGCAAGGGTGGTCGTCGGGGCATCAAGATTATCGATCGTACCGCACTGATTCTGGACATCTTCGCGTTGCACGCGACCAGTCGAGAAGGGCGCCTCCAGGTGCGGCTTGCCCAAAACCAGTACCTGTTGCCACGGCTGCGCGGTATGTGGGCGCACCTCGCGGCGGGGCGCATGGGAGGTGGCGTGGGCTCGCGTTTTGGTGAAGGCGAGAGTCAGCTTGAGGTTGATCGTCGTATGGTGCGTAAACGCATCGGGCAGATACGCTCAGAGCTGAAGAAAGTGCAAAACGAACGGGCGACCCAACGCAAAGCGCGCCTCGATTCAGGCATGTATCGGATCGCGCTGGCAGGGTATACCAACGCTGGCAAGTCGAGCCTGATCAACCGACTGACCGACGCCGAGGTGCTTGCCTACGACAAGCTCTTCGCCACGCTCGATTCCACAACGCGCCGATTGGTGCTCCCTGAAGGACGCGAGCTGGTGATCACCGATACGGTCGGATTCATTCAGAAGCTGCCGACGACCCTGATCGAAGCATTCAAGTCAACGCTGGACGAGATTGTCAACGCCGACCTGATCCTGCACGTTGTGGATTCTTCGGCGCCTCAACGCGAAGCCCAGATGCGGGCCGTCTCCGATGTTTTGACGCAGATTGGAGCGCAGGATATTCCGCAACTGGTGGTCTACAACAAGACCGATCTTCTCAACGGCGAAGAGATGGTGGGGCTGACGGCGCGTTATCCACAGGCGCTTCAGGTCTCGGCGCAGACAGGCGAAGGAATCGATAGCTTACTGGCGCGGATTGAGCAGACCGCGAACGCCACAAGTCAGCTTCTGCGTGTTCTTCTCCCCTTCGCGCAGGGGGCTTTGGTGCGTCTGGCGCATGAGCGTTGCAGTGTGCGGAGCGAGAGCTATACCGAGGAAGGCACTCTGCTCACGGTGCAGGTTCCCCAGATGCTTGTCAGCCGTTTTGAGCCGTATAGAACATAGCGGTTTTGTTGTTTGGCGCAGATTCAACGCAGACTTCTTGGCACTTTGGTTTCGTCCAGTACCGTTGTGCAGCTGGGGCACCGAACCGCCACTTCGGGAATGTCCTGTGCGCAATAGGGGCAGGGCTTGGTGGCGGGTGCTTCCTCTTTTTTGCGGTTGCTGAGCTTGTTGATGCCCTTCACAAAGAAGAAGACCACCAGCGCGATTGCAAAGAAGGTGATGATCGACGAGATAAAGGCTCCGTAGGTGAGCTTTGCGGCATAGTCGCCACTGCCGATCTGAATCATCAGCTTTGAGAAGTCATAGCCACCAGTCACCAGCGAGAGCAAGGGTGTGATGATATCGTCAACCAGTGAGTTGATGATGGCAGTGAAGGCGGCGCCCATGACGACCGCTACCGCAAGGTCCATGACGTTACCTCGCGAGACGAAGTCCTTAAACTCCTTCACGATCTTCACGGTATCCTCCTGATGTACAAAGGGTTCCATACAGATACAGTATACCAAGAGACCCGTTTGATTCCGAAAAGCTTACGAGTTGTTAATCAGGCTTAATCAAGCGCCGAAGTCCGCGAGTCGGCGTTGACGAAGTTGATGGTCGCAACAGTGGCGTTCTAAAGCGCTCTCAGCAGGGCTCTCGGCAGGGCGTTCTAAAGCGCTCTCAGCAGGGCGACGACCTTTCCGAGAATCTGCACATCCCGTACATAGATAGGATCCATACGGGGGTTTTCGGGTTGCAAACGTATACGATCTGATTCTCTGTAGAAGGTTTTAACCGTAGCCTCATCCTCGATCAGGGCGACGACAATCTCCCCATTGCTGGCGGTAGCCTGCTCTCGGACAACGACATAGTCGCCATCGAGGATGCCCGCCTCGATCATCGATTCCCCTCTGACCGTGAGAAGGAAAGAGCTCGAATCGCCAACAATCTGCGTTGGCAAGGTCAGGGTCTCCTCGATATTTTGCTGCGCCAAGATGGGCTCGCCGGCCGCGACGCGACCGAGCAGCGGCAGCATGACGACATTACGGAAGGGGTCAGACGCACTGCTTGCAGGGTCACTCGCTTCCTGCCCTACAACCGTCAACGCACGCGCAGAAGAAGGGTCGCGTTTGATGAAGCCTTTTGCCTCAAGACTGCTCAGGTGCGAATGTACTGTTGAGGAGGAGGAAAGCCCCACCGCTTCGCCGATCTCACGGACGCTGGGTGGGTAGCCGTTCTTTGCCGTAGATTCGACAAGAAAATCAAGAATGGCCTGCTGGCGCTCGGTCAGGTCGTCGTGGTGTTCCATGATGACTCCGTTCTTTGAGGTTCGTGAAAACCAGTATACCGGATCTTTCTGAAAAAAACAAACAAATGTTCGATATCCTCTTGTGTCGAACACACGTTCGGTGTATCTTGGTATCGAACGTGTGTTCGGATACCTTTTACCTGCCATTCAGAAGGGCAGGTTGCAAACCGAAGGAGGCTTCTATGAGACATGAAAGCAGGAAAGATTTTGTTCAGGCAGGGACCCTGAAGGCCATGACCTCAGCGCAGAAAGTAGTATCTATAATCGTGGCGTGTGGCCTGACGGCATTGGTGGTCATCATCCCCTATGTGGTCTAAGGAAGGCCGATTAATCGCTGGTGAGCCAAATTGTGAGTCAGTTTTGCGCTGATCAAAGCGACAGAGGGCTGACAAAGAATCTGTGGTTGTTACGAGACTGCTCAGCAGACTACCTCCCTGGCGAAACGACTTTAAGACCTTGCTTAGCAGCAACAGCAGACTGCCGCAAGTCATAGGTAATAAAAAGCGGCAAGGAGTGTTTAATGGCGACCTGTATGTGGATAGCGTCAAGAGAGCGCAGATTGTCGTCTAGCCCAATCAAACCAGCTTGTTCAAAATCGACAGTGCTTATAGGAAAAACTGTAATGTCGGAGAAAAACCTTGCCAGCACGTCTCTGTTATACCACTCTGAGCCAAGCGCCTTGATTACCTCAGTGCGGCTCAAATCGGAAGTACAGATTGTGATGTCGTCGTCGTCGATGTACGTCTCAAGGTCATCACTATACTGTTCGCTATGCAAAAGTCGTACCAATGCAGACGTGTCCAGATAAGCTGTGGTCATCAATATCTCGTCCCGCTCCGTGTTGTAGCAAGGTTTTCCACAAGTGATGCGCCTATGGGCAAATCCAGTTTGTAAGAATCAAAGTCGTATTTACGTTGTACAGGCTGGCCAACCGTAGTGCATGTATCTTTGTAAAGTAAATAGTCTACAAAGCGCAACAATTCGTCACTATAGGCGTCTGGTACCAGCTTGATTTTATCCAGAACCGTTTTATCTGTCATGGCAATCTCCTTTTTTGATAACAGGAAGCTGCTCGCTAACTGTGCTTGATTTTACCTGAGAAAGTATACACCTTACGCAAAAGTACCGATGCTGGGGCATAATCATCTGAATGCATTCACTAAGGTTTTCGGTCCGAGCTCTCTTTGGTAAGCCTTGTATGGATGGGCGCGTTGCCAGCGCTTTGCCAGTAAGCGCTTTGTTGGCAGGTGTTTTGGCGAACGCAGAATTGCCCCACAAGATGTTGTGTGGTACTCTCAGGCGGGCACTACGAAATGAGGGTACTATGCGATGCACATCCTGTGGTTATCCCGAGTCGAAAGTCGTGGATTCTCGCCCGTCAGAAGATGGGGTCTCTATCCGAAGGCGCAGGGAGTGTCTTTCCTGTGGTGTGCGCTTTACGACCTATGAGCG
>JAIRXA010000135.1 GCA_031268525.1 Coriobacteriales bacterium
GATCGTTGTCAGGGATGGCGCCCCCGTCGGGAGCCTCCGTGGTGGCAAGGTCGTCTTCGGTGTCGGGATCGTTGTCAGGCCTCTCTTCGGGGGCGGTGCCCTCGTCGGGGTTCTCTTCGAGGACAGGATACCCGTCGGGAGCCTCTGTGGTGGCAAGGTCGTCTTCGGGTTGTGTCACCTCCTGTGGCAAAACCCCCGCATCGGGCTCAACGGCCAGAGCCGCTACCGGGATGAGAGCAAGGGCAAGCAGACAGGTAAGGGCAGTGCAGAGTAATCTCTTAATCACAATCAGACACCCCAATCAAGCAATGAGAGTCGATCCCACTCCAGGTTCGCTTCGGCTTCACCATCAGTATAAACCAAGTCAAGGGGGCCAAAAAGGATGTAGGGCTTAAAAAGTTATACCGCCCACACAACGCCCACACAACGCCCACACATCGCCCACACAACGCTTTAGAGAGGCCCTTTCAGTTCCGCAGTGAGTTGAGGGGCGGAGGGAAGTGCCCTCCTCGATGCGCGAACACAAAACCCGCGTGACGGTTGACCTCCATGATCGGCGCCGAACCGAGCAGACCGCCGAACTCCAGACGCTCCCCCACTGTGTGCCCGATAGCGGGGATGAGTCGTACCGCCGTGGTCTTGGAGTTGATAACTCCGATAGCCATCTCGTCGGCGATGATGCCAACGACCGTCTCCGCATCCACATCCCCTGGTACAGCGATCATGTCAAGGCCGACCGAGCACACGCTCGTCATTGCCTCAAGTTTCTCCAGAGACAGAGCTCCCGCCTCGGCGGCAGCTATCATACCAGCATCCTCGCTTACTGGTATAAACGCCCCAGAAAGGCCACCGACTGAAGAAGAGGCCATGACGCCACCCTTTTTGATCGCGTCATTGAGAAGAGCGAGCGCCGCAGTCGTCCCCGGGCCACCGCAGATGCCAACCCCGATTGCCTCAAGGATGCGTGCCACCGAGTCACCGGCTGCCGGTGTGGGCGCCAGCGAAAGATCGAGGATGCCCATCTGCACACCGAGGCGCCGGGAAGCCTCCCGTGCTATGAGCTCACCAGCTCGTGTGATCTTGAAAGCCGTGGCCTTCACCGCTTCGGAGACCTGGGTGATGTCGGCGTCGTCGGGCAGGTCGGCGAGCACGGCACGCACCACTCCGGGGCCCGAAACCCCAACGTTGATGACTGCCTCCGCTTCCCCCGACCCGTGGAAGGCGCCAGCCATAAAGGGGTTATCCTCCACGGCATTGGCAAAGACGACCAGCTTGGCGCAGGCGATCGAGTTGTGGTCCGCCGTGCGATGCGCTGCCGCAAGGATGGTCTCGGCCATCGTCAGTACAGCGTCCATGTTGATGCCAGCGCGTGTTGAGGCAACATTGACACTGGAGCAGACGCGTTCAGTCGTAGCGAGCGCCTCGGGGATCGAGGCGATAAGCTTCGCGTCGCTTGTGCTCACGCCTTTCTGCACCAGCGCCGAGAAGCCTCCCACGAAGTCTATCCCAAGCTCGGCAGCCGCTCGATCGAGCGCCATGGCCACCGGCGTAAGATCCATCGCGGTGGTTGCGGCGCAGACTTCGGCAATCGGAGTGACCGAAATGCGCCTGTTTGCGATAGGAATACCATAGTCACGGGCAAGCTGATCGGAGATGGGAACGAGGCGTTCAGCCGCCGTCGTCAGACGATCGTAGATACGCTGAGCGCATATCTCCACATTCTCATGGGCGCAGCCGCGTATCGAGAGCCCAAGCGTGATCGTGCGAATGTCGAGGTGCTGCTGGGCCACCATGGCCAAGGTTTCAGAAACCTCCTGCGGTGTGATCTGCATTACGCGATGACCTCCACGCCGCCCATATAGGGCACCAGGACTTCAGGGATGCGCACCGTGCCGTCGGCCTGTTGGTAGTTCTCCAAGATTGCCGCCATCGTGCGGCCCACGGCCAAACCACTGCCGTTCAGCGTGTGCAGGAGCCGCGCACCCTTGAATGCCTGCGGATCGCGATAGCGGATGTTGGCCCGTCGCGCCTGAAAGTCAGTGCAATTGGAGCAGGAGGATATCTCCTTGTATGCCTGGTAGGAAGGCAGCCAGACCTCCAGGTCGTAGGTGCGCGCGGCGGAGAAACCCAGATCGCCCGTACACAGCTCGATAACCCGATAGGGCAGCTTGAGCAGTTGCAGAATGTTCTCGGCGTCGGCAACCATCAACTCCAGCTCGTCGAAGGAAGTTCCCGGTTCAGCGTATTTGACCATCTCCACCTTGTCGAACTGGTGTACACGGATCAGCCCCCGCGTATCGCGTCCGGCACTGCCCGCCTCGCGACGAAAGCAGGGCGTGAATCCGCAGTAACACAGAGGCAGCTCGGCGGCATCGAGCGTTTCATCGCGGTGAATGTTGGTCAGGATAACCTCGGCGGTGGGGATCAGATACATGCCGTCGGTGGTCTTGAACAGGTCGTCCTCGAACTTTGGCAACTGCCCGGTGCCCGTAAGCGTATCGACGTTGGCGAGTACCGGCGACCACCATTCCTTGTAACCCCGCGAAACATGCGTGTCGGCCATGAAGCTGATCAGAGCGCGCTCGAGTCGGGCGCCGAGGCCACCAAGCAGCACAAAACGGGCATGTGCCAGCTTGACGGCACGTTCGAAGTCGATAATGTTGAGCTCACTGCCGAGATCCCAGTGTGCCTTCGGAACAAAGCCGTCAGCGGCAAAGTCACGTGGAATACCCCAGCGACGAAGTTCCACGTTGTCGTACTCGCTTTCACCAACAGGAGTCAGCGCACTTGGCAGATTGGGCAATGCCATCATCAGGTTTTGGAGTTGCTGCTCGACGTTCTGACGCTGCACATCACGTTCCTCAATGCGCTCGTTTATTCTGCGAACCTCCTCCTTGGCAGCCTCGATCGCCCGAGCAGCCCGCTGGGCATCGAGGGTGGCAATCGCCCGAGGCTCCTCAGACGCGTCGTTTGTCCCAGACGCGGCAATCGCCCGAGGCGCCTCATTTGCCTCGGATGCGGCGCTACGCATCAGTGCGCCGATCTCCTTTGAGGCCGTGTTTCGCTGGGCCTGAAGCGCCTCGACCTCACCGATGAGGCTACGACGTTGCTCGTCCAGAGCGAGGAAGCCATCGCGATCCCAGATGAAGTTGCGCGAACGCAGGGTGGTGTCTACCACGTCGATATTCTCACGCACAAACCTGATGTCGAGCATGTCGTCTCCCTGCGAATCGTTGTACTATGGTAGAAACATCAATTGTGCCGGTGTTTCCTGGAGTCAGGAACCAGTATAGGATATTGGATGGGACGCAGTCATGGAAGACTTCTTCACCTGGATAAGTTCAAACCTCTGGGGGACCGGTGCCGTCGTGGTCGGCCTGATGGTGCTCTTTGTACTGATTGGTGTCATCTCCGAGCGTCGAACGCGCCACCTCTACCCCGATCAGGACCGTAGGGGCACCAAGGCTGTTGCACGGGCGAAGGCAAGAAAACAGGGAGCAGAGACCGTAAAGAGCGGGAAGAAGAGCACAGCGAGCAGCGTCTCAAAGGACTCTACCACTCAGACGCAGACTGCCGCAAGTCAGACAATAGCGAAGTCCGCAGCTCCTACCGCGACCGCAACTAAAGCAAGGACCAAAACCAAGGCCACGACCAAGGCCACGAGCACGACCACGAGCAAAACACCCAAACCCTCCGAGGACGACGAAGACGAGAGTATGGGCTTTGAGGGTTTCTTTACCGCTCTGTGGGGCGATGAGGAAACTGGCCAGAAAGGCCTCATCGAATCACTGTGGGACACCGATGAGGAAGACAAGGGCGGAAAGAGTACGAAAAAGGGATCGTCGAAATAACGAGCGCGCCTTGCTCTCGGCGAGTCCTTGCGCACGATGAGCGCCTTGCTCTCGGCGAGTCTTTGCTTCCGATAAGCGCCTTGCTCTCGGCGAATCCTTGCTTCTGGCGAGCTATTTTGACGCTTTGCGGTACTCGTCGCGAAAGGCCTTGAACATACCTTTGGTGCGCTTCATCTGCTTGCCAACGGCACGTGAGCCGACGCCGATTCCCTTACCGAGGGCTTTGGAGCCCACATCGAGCGCTTCACCGGCCGTCTTGCCAACCTTTTTGGACGCCTCACCGGCAGCGGCACGCACTTTGGTGGCGCCTTTGACGAGAGCGTCGCCAGCAACGGCTACACCCTCTCCAGCCTTGGCGGCCAGACCGCCTTCAGTGGCAATGCTTGCCGCCTCCTCGCGCACGATAAGTTGGGCATCACGACAATCTTCGATCAGTTCGATGGGTATACGCGAAACCCCGAGCAGAGCACGTGAAGCAACGCTGTCAACGACCTCAAGGGCGAGAGTCTTTCCCGTACGTTCGTCATAATCCACGGCACTGACGCGCCCCATCGCCGTAACCGCCTCGCCTTCGCCCGCGAGAACCGGCATGCCCTCCAAGATCAGACAGGCATCCCAGTCCAAGCCGAGACGTCTGCAGGCGGCACTATCCCAGGAGTCGTGATCGATCGTTGCCACCACTCGTCCATCGACAACGCGAAAGGCGTCGTACGCCAGGAAGCGGTCGGGGCGCTTGAACATGAACAGCAGGTCAGGGCGTGCAATCAGATAGCCAACCAGACGATAATCATCGGGGTGGAAAACGGCGCGCAGAACCTTACCGATCCTACGCGTCCCATTACGCCCACCCAAGACGCGGACGCCGGTGAATTCCCTGGTAGAACGCAAGGTGCTACTGCGCGGCGGGAGGCTCAGCGAAGGAAGCTGAGGCCGGAGTTGGAGTTTCGGAGGCTGGGGCGACTGAGGCAGCAGCAAACGGTTCAACCTTATCGGGCGCCGCGAGGGGATCTGCGGGAGCCACGGGAGCGGGAGCGGGAGATTCGCCATCTTCGGTAGCTATCGCGCTTGCCTTCGTGCGCAGAGCACTGGCCGCATTGTCGAGTTGACCACGCACCACGTCGACCGCCGAGTTGATCTTCTCGGCTGCAACCGGCACCTTGTCGTTGATGGCGTCGCGAGCGGCGGCGGCGTTCTTGGCCACCTGCTCGGCGATCAAGGTCCGGGCATTGTCGATCTTTGCCCGCAACTCATCGCTTTTCTGGTTGATGACGGGCTGAACACCGGCAACACCTTCCTGTACCCGTGCCTTGCCCTGATCGTAAAAGCTCACACCCTTGCCCCAGTACTCATCGGCCTTCTCGGCAAGCTGGGCACGAGTCTCCTCGCCAGAACGCGGCGCGAAGAGAATGCCGAGCGCAGCACCAACAAGACCGCCAATGACAAACGATCCAAACTTACCCATGATAACCTCCTGACTGTCTCGCCCCTTTGTCGACGTCGGCCCTCGTGCGACGCCTTGAGGCAGAACACCTTGTTGTGCATCGTCGCAGAGGCGATGTTCTGAGAGGATACCACACATCCCCTGGAGCGCGAGCGCCTGAACGCGAAAATCCGCATACGGCCACACCTTGGATTATACTGGATTATACTGGTGCCCTGCATATTCGATGGCAAAGGATGTAAGGAACAGTTCCAGCTCATGCCAGGTGCCAATCTGCGATCCCTCATCATCGGCGTAATGATCATCATCACGCTGTCTGTCGTGTTGCTGCGCGGCGATCAGTTCCTGGAGCTGCTCCATGCGATGGAGGGCGGAGATGTCCTACCGCTGGTGGCCGCCGTCATCCTGCAGTTTGGCAAGTACATCAGCCAATCCTATGCCTATGCCGACGCCTTTAAGACTGTTGATGAACCCACCGATCGCCGCTCGATGCTACCACTGGTCTTTGGGGCCTACTTCATGAACGTCATCGCACCCTCCTTTAACACCGCGGGCGTGATGCTCGTCATCGACAGCGCTCGGCAGCGAGGCATCCCCACAGGCCGAGCCACCAGCGCGGCGCTGTTGATGCAGATATCCGTGATCACGGGCTTCATCGTCATCATGATCGTCGGATTCACAATCCTGAGCATCACCGGACACCTGTCGCTGATCTGGTTTTTGCTCGGACTGGTGATGGTCTTCTTCGTCGGCGTCATGGTTGCTATTATGTTCATAGGATATCGTAATCCAGACTTGATGATCAGTCTGCTCAGGCCGGTGGAAGCCTTCGCCAACCGCCTGTCACGTCGCCTGCGCCAGGGTCGCGAGTTCGCCCCTTGGGTCGAAAATGTCGTTGCTGGCTTCGCGGAAGCAGCGGGCAAGATTCGTGAGAATCCCCACCAGGCGGCGAAGGTCTTTCTCTACTCCATTCTTGCAAGCACCTTTGAGCTCGGCTGCTTTATCTGCGTAGGCCTTGCCTTCGGATTGCACTCGATACCAGCCCTCATAGGCGGTTACGTGGTCGCAACACTGTTTTCCTGGATTGCCATCACGCCACAGGGCGTAGGCGTTGCCGAGGCGATGATCCTTGTCTCGCTCGCCGCCTACGGCGCCGGCGCTACACTCGCCACCGCTATTGCGCTGGTCTACCGAGGCATTGTCTTCTGGATGCCCTTTGCCATCGGCGCCGTACTGATCCACCGGACAAAATCCTTCCGCAAGCGCCTCAAGCCTCCTCCTCCGCCTCTTCCCTGAGCGCGGCAAAACGAGCCTTCATGGTCGGGTTTCCCCGAGTCAGGCGCTTCACCGTGAGGCTGTCGGCCTTGTCGTTAGCCAGACGCAAATTACGCTCCGACCCAAGCAGATTCTCCTTGACTTTCGTCAGGTGGTCGATGGTCTTATCAATCTCTTCGATCGCTTTCTGAAACTGACTGCTCGCCAGCTCAAAATTGCGAGCAAAACCCGTCTTGAACTTTTCCAGACCCTCTTCAAAGTTCGTGATGTCAATGTTTTGGCTCTTGACGAGCGCAAGCTCACTTTGATAGTGCAGCGAGTTAAGCGCGGCATTGCGCAGCAAGGTGATCATCGGAATGAAGAACTGCGGCCGGATGACATACATCTTGGGATAGAGGTGGGAGACATCGACAATCCCGGTGTTGTACAGCTCATCTTCGGGTTCCAGCAGCGATACCAAAATGGCGTATTCGCAGTCCTTCTGCCGACGATCCTTGTCGAGCTCTTTGAGGAAGTCCTCGTTTTTGTGTTTCGTGGAGGTGGAGTCGGTCTCGTTTTTCATCTCAAACATGATGGAGATGAACTCGGTACCGGCCTCGTCGCTCTCACGGAAGATGTAGTCGCCTTTGCTGCCGGAGCGCGCGTCATTGTCCTTCCCAAAGGAAGCGTTCTGAAAACCGATTGCGCGCAGCCTGTTGAACTCAATCTCGCAGTGCCGCTCCAGCGTCTCGCCGACCATCTTCGTCGAGAGACGGGTCTTCATATCCTTGAGGCGCTCGATCTCCTCATCTCGTACGCGCTGCTCCGTCTGGAGCTGCTGCTTGAAGAGCGCCTCGGCAAGTTTGCTTTCCTTCTCCCTGCTCTCCAGTTGTGCGTTCAGGGCGTCGCGTTCCCGCTCCAGAACGCCGACCGCCTCGGTGACAGCGAGCTGTTTTTCTATCTCAACCTTCTCAAAAGCGGCTTTGAGAACCAGTAGCTCAGTCTCATGCGCCGCCAACTGATCCTTCATGCTCTCACGAACCTTCGCCTCGGCGAGAGCAACCGCATTCTGCCTGTCGCTGGCCATGAACGCCTCGCGCTCCGCAAGCTCGATGGCAAACTGCTCGTCGCGAACCTGCTTGACGATAGCCCCATAATCCGCCTCGTCGACGGTGAAGACGCTTCCACAATTCGGGCACTTGATCTCGTTCATCTTTCGCTCCCTACGGGCCTTACGGGCCTTCATGGGTCCGGCGGTCGATCACGTGAACGGTAACCGTTCGCCGTCCGCTTCTCGGTTCGCTCATACACCCGATATAATAACGCACTATGACTTCAGAGAAACGCATCGTTCGCAACACCCGACTCACACTCGTCTTCATCCATAGCATGCTCGCTCACGGCGCTTTCATCCTCGGCACACTCACTCTCGGTACGCTCCTCCTCGCTACGCTCGCCCTCGGCGCTTGCAGTGGTATGGGCTCAGGTGGACCAAACAACGGTGCTGACCTCCCCTTCGAGTCCCCCTATGAAAGCCCCTACAACCCGGAAGGTCTCATTCGCGACGAGAACGGGCGCTTTGCTTATTGGAAGGATGGAGCGCTCGTCTCACATACCGGTGTTGATGTCTCCAGCCATCAGGGCAGTATCGACTGGAAAGCGGTCGCCGCTGACGGCATCGACTTCGCCTTCCTGCGTATCGGGCATCGCGGCTATACAGAAGGCGAGATCTATCTCGATGAATGCTTTGAGGATAACTACGTAGGCGCAACCAGCGCTGGACTGCCCGTCGGTGTGTATTTCTTTTCGCAGGCGCTCAACGAAGACGAAGCGCGCGAGGAGGCCCACTTCGTACTGGAGACACTCGGGGGACGGACTCCGAACTACCCCATTGTCTATGACTTTGAACCCGTGTCTGATGTGAATGGGCGGGCCAATGCCCTGGATGCGCGTCAGCGAACGCGTAATGCTCTGGCCTTCTGTGAGGTCATCAAGCAGGCTGGCTACGCGCCCATGCTCTACGGCAACGCGCAGGACCGGGCACACTACTACGCTGACCCACTGGAGGGCTACCCCTTCTGGTTCGCCGAATACGGAACGGAATTCCCTTCGGGGCAGTTTGATTTCTCAATCTGGCAATACAGCAGCTCCGGCGAGGTGGCAGGCATCACCACCGCCGTGGACATGAACCTGGAGTTCGCACCCACACCGTAGAGGCAAGAGCGCGATCAGGTAAACCCACAGTGTG
>JAIRXA010000144.1 GCA_031268525.1 Coriobacteriales bacterium
TCGGTCACAGCCCTCTATGTATCCCATGGGAAGTCCTATCGCCGGTCTGTCTTGCAGTGATTATATTATACTATATATCTATCTATATCGCTAGCTGATTTTTCACACAGCCTGACGTATAATTTGACACGCGTGACACGTCCGTCCCTGTTGTCTACTCCCTTCCCCAACTGTCCCGCGCTACACCAGAAACGCGCCGGTCTGGCGGCCCCAGAGGTGCGCGTACTCGCCTCCTGCGGCAAGCAGTTCGGCATGAGTGCCGTCCTCGACGATGCCGCCCTCCGACAGTACGATGATGCGGTCGAGGCTGGCCACGGTGGACAGGCGGTGGGCGACGACGATCGAGGTGCGGCCTTCCATCAGGTTGCGCAGCGCGTCCTGAATAAGCTTCTCGCTCTCGGAGTCCAGCGCCGAAGTCGCCTCGTCGAGCACCAGAATCGGTCGATCGGCCAGAATGGCGCGGGCGATGGCTACGCGCTGGCGCTGCCCTCCCGAAAGCTTGACGCCACGCTCCCCCGTCACCGTCTCAAAGCCCTGAGGAAGCTGCTCGATAAACTCAAGAGCGTTGGCCCGGATGGCCGCTTCTCGAATTTCGGCTTCGCACGCGTCGGGCCGCCCGTAGGCGATGTTTTCGCGCACGCTACGGTGGAACAACAGCGGCTCCTGCGGCACATAGGCGATCTGCGAGCGAAGACTGACCTGTGTGACCTGCGAGATGTCGGCGCCGTCGATACAGATGCAGCCCTCCTGAAGATTGGACAGACGCAGCAGCAGAGTCGTCAAGGTCGTCTTACCCGAACCGCTGCGCCCCACCAAGCCGACGCGCTGGCCTGCGGGGATATGCAGATCAAAATCGTGGAAGACCTTGGAGTCGGCATTGGCGTCCGCGTAGGCAAAGGTCACGCCGTGAAAGTCGATGCGCCCCTCACGCACCACGAGTGCCTCCGCGTCTGCAACATCGGCAACCAGCTTGGGCTCGTCGAGGATCAGCGTCATGTCGTGCGCGTCGCCAAGACCCCGGTTGATCATCTGAAACATCATGTTGATGCGATTGAACTGCATGGTCAGCGCGTAGGTGTAAGTGAACATCATCACCAGCGTACCCGCTGAGATGCCAAACCAGGCGTTGCCGCCCGTGATGAAGACGACCACAAGCATCATGATGAAGACGATGATGGTCGAGGTGATAGCGCCGCGCAGGGTTGAGGCACGCATGCGACGCGAATCGGCGGCTACGACATCCCGGTTGGCCGCGTCGAACAGTCCGCGTTCGTAGGCCTCACGCCCGTAGGTTTTGACCGCCAGAATGTTGGTGATGCTGTCGGACAGTTCGCCGGACAGCGCATTCTGGGCTCCAGCGGCCGCGGAGTTCAGCGGCAGCACGCGTTTGTACATCAGATAGGCGGCGACCACATAAATCACCAACAACAGACTGAGGATGCCCACATACAGAGGCACGGTTCCCACGAGCATCAGGATCGTAAAAACCACCGACATGATGATCGGGATGATGGCGTAGATCAGGTTTTCCATGAGGTTGGCATAGGCCGCCATGAACTTCTGCGTCTGGGAGACAAGCGAGCCGCCAAAGCGATTGGTATGAAAGGTCATGCTCTGGTCGGAGAGCGTGTCAAAGGCCCGGGTTGCCAGGAGATAGGATGCGCGTATCTCCAACTTCCAGACGCTGTAGTCCTGTAACTTACTGCCCGCCTGACCCAGTGCGTTTACCACAATGAGCGCGATGATATAGGGCGCAAACTCCTGCAAAACACGATTGGCAGGGATGGCCTCGGTGGTCACCTTGTCAACGATCAGGCCAACGACATAGGGGTTGGCAAAGGACAGGAAAAAGACAAAGGCCAGAGTGGAGATAAGCGAGAGGATGAACATCGGCATCTGTGCCGCGGTCGCCTGCCAATAGAATTGCAGAGTTCGCACGATGGTAGAAGGGCGTTTTGCAGGTGACGCTACTTTTGCGGATGACGCTATCATGCTCGCTTTTCTCCTCTACGCTCCTCTACGCTTCTCTGTGCCTATCTACGCTTCTCTACACTTATATATACTTATATATCCTCTTGACTCAAAACTTCAGCGCAGAGAATCTGAAACTTCAGCGCGCCTCCATAGGCACATAGTCGCGGTGCGACCCGGTCGTCTTATAGGCAGGACGGATGATGCGCTTGCCGGAGACAATCTCTTCAAAACGATGCGCCGCCCAACCCGCCATGCGCCCACAGGCAAACAACGGCGTGAAGAGATCCTCGGGCACGCCGAGCATCGTATAGACCAGGCCGGAGTACATATCTACATTTGCGCTAACTACCTTGCCCGGGCCCTTGACCGCCTCCAACACGGACGGCGCCAGGCGCTCAATGCTCTCCAGCAGGAGCAGCTCCTGCTCAAAGGGAGTTCCTGCCGCCAGGCGCCGCGCAAATTGCAGACACAGCTCGGCACGTGGGTCGCTTAAGGTATAGACTGCGTGACCCATGCCATAGATCAGTCCGCTGCCATCAAAGGCTTTCCGCCGCACAATATTCTCAAGATAGCTTGCTAGTTCATCATCGTTATCCCAGTGCTCGACGCCAGCCTCGATGTCGCGGAGCATCGCCAGCACCTTGGCGTTTGCGCCGCCATGACGCGAACCTTTCAGTGAACCGATCGCCGCTGAATAGGCCGAATAGGGGTCGGTATCCGAGGAAGTGACCACGCGGCAGGTGAAGGTCGAGTTGTTGCCTCCGCCATGCTCAGCGTGCAGTGAGAGCATGATGTCGAGCATCAAAGCCTCATCGTGCGTGAACACACGATTGGGACGCAACATCGACAGAATGGTTTCGGCCGTGGACTGCTCCGGGATGAAACGATGCATGATCATCGACCCGTTGTAGAAGGTCGCCTGTTTGGCGTAATACGCGAGCACCATGATGCGAGGGAGACGCGAGAGCAACGAGATCGCGGTGCGGGCCTCATGCTCGTCGCTGCGAGTCTCAGCCTGAGCGTCGCTGGCGTACAGTATCTGCACCGAGCGCGCCAGACAGTTCATGATGTCGGGTGTACCCGGGTTCATGATGTAATGCGAGGTAAAGCCATCGGGCAGCTCGCGCTGGATATCGAGGGCCGAACGAAAACGCTCGAGGTCACCGCTCGTTGGCAGGCTACCCATCATCAGCAGGTAACTGATCTCCTCAAAGCAGAAGCGCCCTTCCTCAAAGGCCGGCGCCAGCAGATCGACGATGTCGTATCCACGTAAGGAAAGCCTGCCCTTGTCGGGAATAACCGCACCGGTCGTGGGATCAAGCGCGTAACCGTGTACGTCGCTGATGTTGGTGATGCCTGCAACGACTCCCGTACCATCGTCATTGCGCAGTCCACGCTTCACCTGATACATCGCATAGAGCTCCGGGGCAATTGAGTTGGTCTCCGCAAAGCTACTTGAGGGAATGAGCGCCATACTCTCTGAGGTGTCGGCGCCCTCCGGGCGGATGATATCTGTAGACATGTTGTCTCCTTAAATATTCGTCCTGAGCATATAAGCCTACCACAATTCAAGGTGCTCCTCTTCTGATACAATCGCCGCATGGGTGCTTTCCTCATTATGATAAGCCGTCTGGCGATGGCTCTTTTCATGGTGGCCTCCTTGGCAGGAGCCATCGGAGCTGGGGTTCCTGCGCTGTTTGGGCCAGGGATTTTTCCGACCGACCCTCCCGCCTCGGAGCGTGTTGAGATCACGCCGCAACCCACGCCCGATGGGCCTGATGGCCCCAATGTCCCCGCGACACCGACCGAAGCCCTGCCCACCGAGGCTCCTTGGGACGCTTCCGCAATCAAGGCGCGACTCGACGAGCCAGCGACACACTACACAGTAGAGGCGTCTTTTAACGAGCAGGAACATACGCTCGCAATAGAGCAAACCCTCAACTATCTCAACAGCTCCTCCGACACCCTCACCGAGCTATGGCTCAAGGCGCTACCGGTGGTCTACCTCGATGGCGGTTTCACCTTACACTCGGCCTCTCTGCCCTGCCGCTTCACAGGAGATGGCAGCACTCTGGTCATTACGCTACCCGAAGCGCTTGCTCCCGGCGCACGTGCCGACGTCAGCCTCTCCTTCACCGTCACGCTGCCCGAACGTGTCGACCGCTACGGCTGGTACGGTAGTCTCGACAATTTCTCCAGTTTTCTGGCCTACGCGCTCGTCTACGAAAACGGTGCCTGGCAGGACTTTACCTACGGTCCTGCTATGGAGATGGGCGATCCCTATTACCGCCCGATTGCCGACTTTGACGTACGGCTCACGGCGCCGGAAGGCTGCGTGGTCGCCGCATCGAGCATCGAGCAGAGCGTTGAGCGAAGCGTTGAGCCCGCCACGGGCGCCGCACAGGCTACCTACACCTACGAGATGCGCAAGGCACGTGAGTTTACCTTCTCGGTCAGTCGCGACTACGAGGTCACCGAGCAGCGTGTCTGCGGCATCAACATTCGCGTTTACTCCACCGACGAAGCTCCTGGCGCCGCCGAGGCCACACTCGACGCGGCGGCTCGCTCGCTCGACCTGTTCAGTCGCACCTTCATCCCCTACCCCTACGACAGCCTGAGCGTCGTGCTCAACGGGCTGGAGGAAGGCGTTGGTGGCATGGAGTTCTCCGGGCTGATCTTCGTGGACCTTGAGAGCTCCATCGAAGGCTATGCGCGCACCGACGTGCCTCTGGACTGGTCCGACAACGCGCCCGAATGGGATTTCGCCAAACGCATGGCGCTGCTCACGGTGGTGCACGAGGTCGCACACCAGTGGTTTTACGGTATCGTGGGCGGTGACCAGATCAACGAGCCCTGGATTGACGAGGGGGGCGCGACCTTCTCCGAATACCTGTATGCGGAGAAGTGCTACACCACGCCTGTAGCAGAGAGCGGCTTTTACATTGCACCGATGTACGCCACCACCTACGACAACCTGCTGGAAGAGTTCGCCGCCGATGCCGACGAACAGCTCGGCGGAAGCATTGGCAGTTTTAGCAACTACGGCTACCGCTACTACGTTTATGACGTGCCCGCCGCGTTGTTCTATGGAATGCAGGAGTGCTTGGGGC
Source organism: Coriobacteriales bacterium (assembly GCA_031268525.1). GTDB lineage: Bacteria > Actinomycetota > Coriobacteriia > Coriobacteriales > UBA8131 > JAIRXA01. The sequence continues at coordinate 5,085 of JAIRXA010000144.1, forward strand.
CCGATGCCTTTGACGCCGCACTTCTGGGCTTCTTTGAGGAGTTCAGCTTTGACGAAGTATCCGTAGAGGAGTTTGCGACATACTGGCGCACTGCTGCCGCGAAGACAGGCGACGAGCTCGCTGCACGCGAACTGGACGAACTGTTCACAGCGTTCCTGGGTTGATGCTTTCGAGTGTCAGCGGGATACAAGATAAAAGGACAAAGGGACAAAAGGGAACACAAAAGGGACAACACAAAAGGCCAGCTATGAGAAGTCAATAGGTATTCTCAAGAAATCTGCAAGTTGACACTGGCAGTTGAATGGGGGACAAAGAAGGGGTTGCATGCGAGGCTTGCAGGCAATTCGGGCGC
>JAIRXA010000002.1 GCA_031268525.1 Coriobacteriales bacterium
GCCTCAGCCACAATGGCTCGGGCAACCGGATGCGGAAAGTGTTCTTCCAGACAGGCCGCCAGGCGAAGTATCTCGGTTACGCTCCAATCGTTGAGCGCGATGACCTCGCTGACACTCGGGGAGGCCTCGGTAAGGGTACCCGTCTTATCAAAAATTATGGTATCGGCGGACGCAACCGCCTCAAAAGCCCGCGAGCCCTTGACGCGCAGGCCCAGAGCGGAGGCCTCGCGCATAGCCGCCAGCGCAGCGACAGAACCGGTCAGTCGCAGGGCACAGGAATAATCGACGGTCAGTGCGGCAACCAACTTGGACAGATCACGCGAAAAAGCATACACGACAAGAGCGAACAGCAGGTTGAAGGGCACAATCCGATTGGCCAGTCGCTCCATACGCAGCTGAGAGATGGACTTTTGGCTCTCAGATTGCTGGACGAGTCCAATGATAGAGCGGAGTCTGGTGTTCTCCGGTACAGCGAGGACGCGCACGATCAGCTCACCGTCTTCCAGCGCGGTACCGGCAAAGACAGTATCGCCACATTCGCGGAGCACGGCTCTTGCCTCGCCAGTCAGTGCCTGCTGATTCACCCACGCCTCACCTGAAAGCACCACACCATCCACTGGCAGCGCCTGCCCAGTCCTGACGACAATCAGGTCGCCTTCCCGCAGATCACGGGCATCGACCAGACGCTCATCCTCGACGTCGGCGGTCGCAAGCAGAGCGACCTTGTCATGGATGCGCAGCAGTGAGAAGATCAGCTCCTGCTCTACAGAGTGCTGGGTATGCTCTTCGACCAGTTCGCTGAGACGAATGAGGAAGGCGCTTGAGCTGAGGGTCGCAAAGTCACGCGCCGCAGCGCAGGAAGCAAGCGCGGCGGCATCGAGAACGGCAACATCCAAACGCAATCGAAGCAGGGACCGCCAGCCCCTGATCAGGAATGCCGCAAGGCGTACGAGCGAGAAAATGACCCGCAGGGGATAGGGCAGCAGGAAACGTGTGGCGACAAACGAGAGGCACATCCAGGCCGTCGACTCAAACAGACGGGGCGCATGCAGGGGGAGGTCGATGGTGGGGTCGAGCCGATAGCGGGCGAGTTCGTCCTTGCCAAGCGACCGCAACAGCTCAAGGACCTGCCGCTTAGAAAAGCCGTTGCCGCTTCGATATTCCACGGCGACACTGCCCGAGCGACCATAGACCGTGCAGCTCAGGATATTCGGATGCTCGCAGAGGCAGGCCTCAAGTGCCCGCGCGTCTCCATCTAAAATGCGCCCGGGCACACGAATGCGAAGGCGCCCGGGTATCTGGTGTTCGATCCGTATCTTCATGATCGTTGGCAGATGACGACGGAGGGCAGCAAGGGGCGATGGACGCGACCGGATGTATCAGGCGACGTCGGGCGAAGCGGCGCTGGACGAGGCAACACCGGGCGAGGTGGCATTGGGCGAGGCGGCCTCGGCAGCATCTTCCCTGTTGAGGTAATTTGCCTCGGCTATGATGTCGTCGAGGTTGCTCTTGGCCTCTTCCAGAATGTCCAGCCCGGCATTTTTCGCTTGCAAAACCTTGGAAACCCCCTGCACATAGAGCTTCTTTGCTGGTTTAGAAGTCGCTGCCTTCACGCCAATGGTCCCCAGCAGAAATCCCGCCACGAGCATCCCTATTCCAATTCCCTGTTTGACCATAGGTTCCTCCCGATAAGTTAGTTGATACTTACTTTCAAGTGTGCCTGAGTTTCAGGCGAAAGTCAAGATTTTGGCATGGCAAGAAAACACAAAAGAAAACACAAAGGGGACGGGGTATTTTGTGTTAGCATTATAAAAGTATGGCTCCGAATCGCACAACTCCCTTTCCTAACACAAAATACCCCGTCCCCTTTGTGTTTTCTTTTGTGTTTCAGGTGCCTATGCTCTAAATCCAGTCTTCAATCCTCAAGTCCTTCACGCGTGAGAACTCGCGGGTGTTGTTGGTGACGAGTGTTCCTGTGCGCGAGACCACCGTTGCCGCGATAACCGCGTCGTTGGCACCTATCATCGTGCCGGTTTTCTCAAGTTCGGCCCTTATCCGGGCATACGCGTCAGCGCCAGCGTCATCAAAGGGGATTATCTCGAATGGCCGAAGGAACGCCTTGATCCGTTTGAGGTTGGCCTCGGTTCGTCTGCTGTTGTATGCGCCAAACAGCAACTCCGCCTTGACCAGTGAGGGAATTTCGATCTTCTTGGGAGAGGTCTCCTGAAACTTCAGGCTTACGTTTTCTGAGAGCCCCTCAAGAAAATAGATGCACGTGTTGGTATCCAGGAAGTAGCTCATAAGGTCATCCGGGGACTATCGTCTGAGAAGTCCGGTTGTCTTGGGCGCGCGAACGAGGAGTCCTTGATAGAGCCGAACAAGTCAAAATAGTCGTCTGGCCACTTCTCGCTCAGATGGGAGTTCAATATGTCGGCCGTAGTCCTTGAGACGGACATCTTCCGGCGCCGGGCTTCTCGAAGAATCAGTTTATGGGTTCTATCGTCAAGATACATCGAGACTTGAGGCATAAAGACCCCCTCACGCAGTATGGATTACAGGACACTAATATAACATATAACATATAACAGGACTATGAATGATTGTATCAATCTCGGTGTCTTCAAACGGTGAAGCGGATGTGTCCTTATACGAACTCAGTATGAGTTCGTGCAGCAGGTAATGTGGTGGAGGCGCGGAGAATCGAACTCCGGTCCATAACAGCTCTTCAAGCGGTATCTCCATGCTCAGTCTGACGGAAAGTCTCGCGCCGGGCACCCCATCAGACAGATGTGCCCTTTGCCAGTCGGTTCAGTCTTTTCCTACGCCATACCGGCTACGTGCGCAGGAGCATTCCCCTGAGTGGCGTCTCTATCGGGAGCGGGGATGTATCCCAACGAAACGTCGCAGCCTTTGTTTAGGCGGCGAGGGCATAGCTACGATTGTCAATTAATTTTGACGGTACCCCTGTTTAAGGTGGCGAGGAGACCACCGCATGCTGCCTCTTTCAGAACTATCATGTCGAAACCAGTCGCCCCCATCTCGGCGTATTGAAACGCATCTTCAGGCCTCAAGGCGCAAGCTGCCCAAAAATTTGTCCAGCACGTTTCAGCAAGCACGTTTCAGCAAGCCTCATCACACGGGAGCACCGACTGAGAAAGTCGACCTTCTCAAGGTGCGTTCCACTCCATAAGCTCTGGTGTGGAGTGGCAGTGTAGCATCTTGGCCCTCTTTACACAACAACACGCGACACGCGACATATGCAAAACGCCGAAGGATAAGACGGGGGTGGCAGCGTACAGAAGCCCGGGACAGGCGGACGGCAGAGTCGGTGGCAGGAGTCTGTCCATTGCCGTTTACCGAATCCCTTGCCTTTTACCGAGCGTATTTGTCCCGATGAGCACGTCGAGCTTTTGGGGGGTTCGGCGCAGCGATGACCAGCACGATCTCGCCCCTGAGCGGACGATCGGACGCGCGCTCGGACGCGCGCTCGGTGATTATCTGATGCAAATTGATGGCCGAAGCACGCAGCACTTCCTCGTGCAGTTTGGTCAGTTCGCGGGCCATGACCATCTCTCGCTCACCGTAGACCTCGGCTATCACCGCAAGTGAAGCCACCAGCCGATGCGGTGATTCGTAAAAAACCAGTACCGCCTGCAATTCGGCAAGCCGTGCCAGCAGCTCTCGTCTCTGACCATCCTTACGTGGCAAAAATCCGCCAAAGTACAGGGCTGAAGCCTCAAAGCCAGCCACGGCCACCGCTGCCGTCAAAGCGCTGGCTCCCGGCAGCGCCTCGACTCGCACGCCTGCCGCATGAGCCGCGGCAACCAGATACATTCCCGGATCGCTGATACCCGGAGTGCCCGCGTCAGAAACATAGGCGATGCGCTCGCCTGCCTTCAGTCTGTCGATAAGCTCGGGCGTCCTGGCACGAATGACCTGCTCGTCACAACGCTCCATCGGTACACGCAGATTGAGATGTGTCAGCAGGCGACGCGTTATCCGGGTGTCCTCGGCACAGATCACATCGACGCCAGCAAGTGCCTCGGCAACCCGCGGTGTCAGGTCACCGAGATTACCGATTGGCGTGGCGCAGACCAGCAAAACTCCTCCCGCTGATGCCCGTGGAGCGTCGCAGGGAGCGCAGGCTGCTACCTCGCTTCCATCGGCAAATACATAATCGGGGGCGATCATCCGTAAGGGCTCCAGGACGAAATCGCGCTCCAGAGCACAGGGATGCGGAAGGAGCAGATCGGGGTCGTCGCTTACAACACCCTCGATATCGATGATATCGATATCGAGGGTACGGGGTCCGTTAACAGTCTTGTGCTCGCGCCCAAAACGCTGCTCAATGGCCTGCAATGTGTCGAGCAGGACAAAAGGGTCACCAGGAACATACTCAACAATCATGACTGCATTTGCGAAGTCTGGCTGGTCACCCCGGTAGGCGGGCTTTGAGCGAAGCACAGGGCTGACCGCGAGGGTGTGCACGCCCTCGAGTGCCCCGATCACTTCAATCGCCGCCTTCAGGGTTGCAGAAGGTTCCCCGGCCCACGATGGGAGATTTGATCCGAGAGCGATGACGCCACGACGCACCGATATCTGCGTTTGGCCTCTGTCAGCCATGTAAACCCCTCCCGTCCGATGCCGTAACTCCTTCTCATACCGTCTCTACAAAACAGCGCCTCATGGCGCAATCCGAGCACATTCTCGTACTACACGATCACCCTATCGTGTAGTATAGGTGCCAAATACATACAGTTCAAAAAAATGCCAAGGATTACGCATGATTGAGCGTCTTAAGAATATCATACTGTCATACCTCTATGACGAGGCCATTCCGATGCAAGGTCGGCTGTTCAATGTGATGATACTCATTGGACTTGTCGCAACTGGTATGGCGCTTGCCAGCCATTCGGTGATCAGCCCCCGTCTTTCAGTATTCGTCGTGATGATGCTCAGTGCAGTCGTCCTCGTCGTTTCTTTCGCCCTTGCAAACCATTTCCGCCGCTACACTTTCGCGGTCTATGTCTCAATCATCCTGGTCTTTGACATCGCTTACCCCATAAACTTCTTCTTCTGGGGCGGTCTGCACTCCAGCATGATTACTTTCTTTGCTCTGACCATCGTTTTCATTTTCCTGCTCTTGTCTGGCTGGCGCCTGTTCTGGATGGCTTTGCTCCACATCGCAATTATCGCAAGTTGCTATTTTTTAGAATTTCGCTTTCCCGCACTCGTCACCCAACTACCGCTGAGCTACCAGTTTATCGACGCGGTGTACAGCCTGATTCTCTGCGCAGTTTTCATCGGCTTGGTCTTGCAGTTTATGATCAGTACCTATACAGCAGCTCAAACTCGGGCACTTTCATTCGCCGAAAACATCGAACATAAAAATGCTCTCCTCGAAGTCGGCGATCATATGTCTTCCATCCTATTGACCTCAGACATCGATGACTTTGAACAGGGACTCAAAATGGCCCTGGCAACCCTCGGCTCCGCGATCAAGGTTGATCAAATCACGATCCACAAAGCCCTGTTTGATGAGGACGACCAGCTCCTGGCGATGGACAATGAGTTCATCTGGACAAGGAGCGGAATCGTTCAAACGAGGACCGACGACACCAGCGAGCAAGCCGCCATACAAAGCCTCTCGGGCCTGATGCCAAGGTGGCTGGCAGGAGAGATCACCTTCTGCTCGGCAGGCGAAAACACAGGCGACTATGACGATCATTTCCTTGCCCTCCTCAGGACGCGCGGAATAAAATCCCAGACTACCATCCCGATCTTTGTGGATAAAGCGCTTTGGGGAACGGTAGCTTTCGATAACTTTACCTCCGAGAATTCCTTCACAGATGAAGAGCTTCATATCTTACGCTCCAGTAGCCAAATGATCGTAAACTCAATTATTCGTATTGCCATGATCAAGGATTTCCGCGATGCCAAGGACGCCGCCCTCGCGGGCACCCGCGCAAAAGGTGATTTTCTCTCAAACATGAGCCATGAGATACGCACCCCGCTCAACGCCATTATCTCCATGACCAAGCTCGCGCGCTTTGAGCAGGATACGGAGAAGGTTTCGGGCTATGTTGACAGGATGGAGCAGGCCTCGAACCATCTGCTCGGCTTGATCAATGATATTCTTGATGTCTCGAAGATCGAAGCTGGCGCCTTCGAACTCGCTGAGGTGCCCTTTTCTCTGCGCGAAATGGTCTCGCATATACTCTCCATCATGAGCTTCCGCGCAAAAGATCACGCACAGACACTCGAATCGATCATCGAGGAAGACCTGCCCGATCTCTATCTGGGCGACGATCAGCGACTCTTCCAGGTTCTCGTGAACCTGCTTGGGAATGCCGTGAAGTTTACACCAGAGGGTGGCGCCATTCGCCTCGCTATCCGACGCGCAGGCACCGACGATCTGGCGAAGGCTGCAGATATCAGGGAGCAGCGCCAGACCGAGGACGGCCAGCTTCATGACCGGCCGCACGAAGCGCAAGCGAGGATTACCCTGTGCTGCTCGGTGCGCGATACCGGTGTTGGCCTCTCCGAGGATACAAAGGGGCACATCTTTGAGGTCTTCCATCAGGCAGAGAGCACCACATCTCGTAAATATGGCGGCACGGGTCTGGGGCTCCCCATCTCCCGCACCATCGTTGAAATGATGGGTGGAACCATCTGGGTCGAATCCACGCTCGGTAAGGGGGCCGAATTCTTCTTCACAGTCGCGCTGCCCGAGGCAAGACCCGAGGACATGCCCTCACAGCAAGACTCCCGCACGACGCTGATCGATCCCATAGACCTCAAGGGCAAGCGTTTGCTCGTTGCTGAGGATTTTGAGGTCAACCAGGAGATACTGGCGGCGGTGCTGGAGGGAACGGGGGTCGATATCGTCTTTGCCGACAACGGCCAGTTGGCTCTTGATGCCTTTGAGGCTGCCAACGGTAACTTTGACATGATCCTCATGGATATCCAGATGCCGATCATGGACGGCTACGAGGCAACGCGGGCTATTCGCAGCCTGTGGTATGACAACGCACAGACGATCCCGATCATCGCCCAGACGGCTAATGTCTTTCGTGATGACATCGAGAAAGCCCTGGAGGCGGGCATGAACGGCCATCTGGGAAAGCCGATAGACTTTGACGAGCTCATCGCCACATTGCGTCGCTTTCTTTCTGAATGAGTCAGTAAGTTTACCGAAAGATTGATATGATGCGGTTTTGAAATGGTATGATTCTACTATGAAACGAGCTTAAAATGCGCTGTATTTCCTGGAATGTCAACGGTCTGCGTGCGGTGATCAACAAGGGCTTGTTCTACACCGCCTTCGAGGCCTTCGATGCCGACGTCTTCGCCCTGCAGGAGATCAAACTGCAGGCAGGGCAGGTTGATCTTGAGTTGCCAGAAGGCTATCACCAGACCTGGAGCTACGCCGAGAAGAAGGGCTACGCCGGTACGGCGGTCTTCTCCCGAGAGACCCCCCTGCAGACGATACATACGCTCGGACTCAAACCTGGAGATACCGGTGGCACGGGCGACCACGGGCTGCCCGATCCCTCCATTCTTGATACCGAGGGGCGTCTCTGTGCCGTAGAGTTCGAGCGTTATTGGTTCATCTGCTGCTACACGCCCAATTCACAGGATGAGCTACGCCGCCTCGATCTGAGACTTGCCTGGGGTCGGGCGTTTACGCGCTTCGCCAAACGATTGGCCAAGAGAAAGCCTGTTGTCATCTGCGGTGACCTGAATGTCGCCCACACCGAGATCGACCTCAAAAATCCCAAGACGAACCATTTTAACGCGGGTTTCACCGATGAGGAACGCGCGGACTTCTCTGCCCTGCTCAAAGCAGGCTTTACCGACAGCTTCCGCCATCTGCACCCCGAGACGACCGGAGCATACTCCTGGTGGAGCTTTCGTGGCAGAGCGCGGGAGAACAACGCGGGGTGGCGCATCGACTACTTTGTGGTATCCAACGACCTTGCCCCCCTGATCAGCGAGGCAAGCATCTACCCCGAGGTCACTGGCTCGGACCACTGTCCGATTGGGCTGGAGATAGAGCTTTAGGTTCCGTAAATAACGGTGCTACACGGACGGTCTACTCGTCCTGTTCCATCGGTCCAGACCACGAAGACTTGGAGGTATGAAGGCCAGAGTTGCAAGCAACGTCAAAGCAATACCGCAGACCAGATACCAACGCTGCGAAGTGAAGCTCTCCCCCATTATCGTCACCACAATCATCCCCAGCGGTGTCGCAAAATTGATCAGTGAATTGAGCAGGGCCATGACCCGCCCGAGCTTCAAGGGCTCAATGCGACGTTGCACCGTGGCATTGAGGGGGCCCTGCATGAAAGGCCACACCAGCCCAAGGATAACGGCCAGCGGCAGAAACCAGGTGAAGGCTGACGTGGGCGTCTGACTGATTGCAAGCACAATGATGCCCTGCGAAATGCAGGAGAGCAACACCAGACGGATCAGATGGCGTCCGCCTCCCCAGATCCCCAAAATGATTGAACCGACGAGAAAGCCGCTGCCAAACAGGGCCTCCGACACCGAGACTTCCACCGCTCCTCCCTGAAAGTGCTCATAGATCAGCAGGGGCCACAGGGCATTGACCGGCTGAAAGACCAGTACGCCGAGCATGACAAAGAGAAAGAGCATGGTCATGCCACGAATCGCACGCACGGCGCGCGCACCCTCCAGCATCTCTGAAAACACACCCGAACGCTGTTCGATGCTCAAATGCACGTCAGGAACCGTAACAAACAGCAGGATGACGGCCGCAATCGCCGCGCCGAGCGTGTGAAAGATCAGGGTCGCCTGCAAGCCGATAAGGGTATAGAGCAGAACGCCGAGTGGCGGCGATATGATGGCAGCGCCCCCGACGATGGTCTGTGAGAGCCCGTTGACGCGTCCCAGATGCCGCTCTGGAACGACCAGTGGCAGAATAGCCTGAAAGGAGGGTCCCTGAAAGGACTGGCCGATGCCTCGCAAAACGAGAAGACTCAGGATCAGGGGCAGGGTGACCTGGCCAAGGATGATCAAAAGCGACGCGGCAAGGGAGGCAAGAGACAGGAAGACCTCAGAAGCAATAAGTACCTTCTTGCGATCATAACGGTCGATGAGCGTGCCGATGAAGGGACCGAGAAGAGCCCCCGGGATTGAGTTCAGGCCCATGCCTGCCGCCAGAACAACCACGTTGGAGGTTGTGACGGTCAGGTGCCAGATCAGGGAATAGCCTGCGGCGAAGGA
>JAIRXA010000004.1 GCA_031268525.1 Coriobacteriales bacterium
GTCAGGCCAGCGCCCAGGTGATAGGCCTGCTCGTCTTCCTCAAAGACCTTGAGCTCCGCGATGTCATGCAGGAAGAGAAAATCCCGCTGCCGTTCTTCTGCAACCATCAGATCCGTGCCACCGCCATAGGGTACAAGCGATTGCTCAGCAAGCGCCTCCAGGGCGGCGTCAAGCGTAGTGGGAGCAAGAACGCTTGGCGTGGGCTTGTTGCCGTCTGACGTGGGCTCGGTGGCACCAGCCGCGGATGCGTGCACGCTTGCGGCCGCGTTTGCGGAGGCGTCCCTGTCAGAAATGTCCTCCTGCTCCACGGAGCCCCACAAGCCGACGCCCTCTTGTGCGGCCTCAAGGATGGCGGCTACGATGGCGTTATAGCCGGTGCAGCGACAGAGATTACCACTGATGGCTTCACGCACCTCGTGGGCCGTGGGATCAGGCTTTTTGGAAAGCAGTGCCTCGGCAGCCAACACCATGCCGGGGATGCAGTAGCCGCATTGTACGGCCGTGTGCCGGGCAAAGGTTGCGTCCAAAACCTTGAAGCGCTCGGTAGACCGATAACCCTCGATGGTCAAAAGTTCCGAGCCACCCACGCGACCGATGGCCACCATGCAACTGTTCACCATCACGCCGTCCAAAAGCACGGCGCAGGCGCCGCACTCGCCTTCACGGCAGCCGCACTTGACACCGGTATCTTCGAAATCCCTACGGAGTACATCCAGCAGCTTGAGGCTGGGATCGCCTTTCCACACAACTTCTCGTCCGTTGAGTCTGAAAGCCACCTCACGAAGCGTCATAGCATCTCCTTCGCCACGCATCAGGCCACCCCCTTCCGCCTGTTGTCATCATGCAAAATGTTCAGGGCCTCTTCGGCGGTCAAGGGAATGTGATTCAGGCCGACGGTGTCCAATGCCTGCTCAGCAGCCGCGATGAAGGCGGCGGGCATACCTACCAGCGGTAGCTCACCGGCACCCTTGGCGCCGTAGGGTCCCTGGGGGTACTCGCAGACGTGCAACCATACATCCAGGTTCTCAATGTCCAGAGAAGTGGGAATCAGGTAGTCGCTGTAGCTGTTGTTCCGAATGCGGCCATTCGCGTCGGTGAACATCTGCTCCATCGACGAGTAACCCAGGCCCTGCAAGACGCCACCCTCCATCTGGCCGACTACCACGCCTTCATCAATGGGCGTACCCACATCAAAGCAGCTCCAGCAACCGACGATCTTGTTGGTGCCTGTCAGACTGTCAAAACACAGTTCTACGGCGGATACCCCCCAGGCATAGGTGGGATAGGCGTCTCCGCTGAAGGTCGCCAGGTCAAAGGGCATCAGGAAGTCGGGGTGCACATAGCGTTCCTCGATATGTTGCTCTTCGCCATCGCGCCACTGCTTACGCAATTTGATGGCTGCTCGGCGCAACAGTTCGCCCACCACCATCAGTGAACGCGAAGCTACGGTGGGGCCGGAATCCGGTATACGTGAGGTATCGGGATTGTTGATGACGACCTGCTCGTAGGGGATACCCAGTTCCTTCGCCACAATCTTGCTGAAGGTCGTTTTCAGCCCCTGACCGATGTCGCAGTTGGAGGCAAGAATCTCCACCTGCCCATCGGCGCTTTTGTGCAGGGCGGTAACGGCCTTGATAAAATCGCGTTCACCCGAGCCCGTAAAACCAGCGCCATGAAACCACAGCGCCATGCCGATCCCCTGCCGATAACGACCTGTCTGAGGCTGGGTATAGGTTGCGCGCTTGCTTCGATAATCGCTTCTTGCCAGCACCTCTGCGACCATCTGTTGCACCGGCACCGGATAGTGGTAGCGTCCGCCCGTGGCGGTGGTATCGCCCTGCTCTACCAGATTTGCCAGCTTGAAATCCAGAGAATCCCTGTTCAGCGCCACGGCGATATGATCCATGATCAGTTCGACGGCAAAGAAGGTCTGTGGTGCACCGAAGCCACGATAGGCGCCACAGGGCACGGTATTGGTCTTAAATGCGCGACCCTGCACCTTGAGGTTGGCGACTTCATAGACGCCAGGCGCCGCAATGATACCGCGCTGCAAGACCACCGGCGTCAAAGTCGTAAAAGCGCCAGAATTAAAGCGCACATCGATATCCATGGCGGTAACCTTGCCGTCTTTTACGGCTACCCGATAATGACAGCGCGAGGGATGACGTTTGCTGGTAAACTCCATGTCCTCGCGTCGGTCGAAGATGACCCGCACCGCCTGCCCGCCTGCCTTGAGCGTAGCCACCGCCACCTGCGCGGCCAGAAACGACGGATAGGCCTCCTTGCCGCCAAAGCCGCCGCCTGTGTAGTCCTGCTGAATACGTACCTGACTGCTCTCCAGGCCGCAGACCTTGGCTACCGCACCGCTCACATAGAAAGGACACTGCATACTGCCGTGGATGTACAGCACGCCGTCTGCGTAGCTGGCAATCATGCCCTGAGGCTCCAGATAGGCCTGTTCCTGATAGCTGGTCTGAAAGTCTTCCTCAAAAATCTGGTCGGCGGCGTCGAAGGCTTCCTGTAGGTCGCCCTGCTCATAGTGATAGTCAAAAAATACCGTGTCTGAATCGTCGATATCCAGAATGGCCGGCAGCGGCTCGTAGTCCACCTCGGTTGCCTTGGCAAAGGCCTCAACCTGCTGTTCGTCCGGACCGATGATCATGGCCACCACATCGCCGATGTAGTTCACCTCATCGTCCGCAAAGGCCTTGCCGTCGTCTTCCACCACGTGTACCGAGTTCTCGCCCGGAATGTCGCGATGGTCAACACCCTGATAGCCTTCGGGCATCGAGGGATACCGTATGCCCAGGATGCGGGCATGGGAGTGGGGCGAATGAATCAATGTGCCAAACAGCATGCCATCGGTTGGGAAATCGCCCACGAACAGCGCGCTGCCGTCCATCTTTTCCCGGTGGTCTTTCTTGATAACGCTCGTACTGATTTCACGCATTCCATTCCTCCTGAAAATCTCTGCAGGTTTTTGCCTGCGGTGCCCCTTGACCAACAGCGCAGAGGCGCTTCTATCTCTCCAGATCCGGCAGGGCGCGATGTAGATAGCGACCCTGTCCCTCGCGTCCGATAAATTCTCCTGCCTTCATGATCGCTACCCCCCTGCTGAATGTCATGATTGGCCACCCTGTGACGTGCCAGCCCTCCCAGGGTGTGTAATCCACGTGTTCGTGGAGAAGTTCGTGCGTCACCTCGACCTCCCGACCTGCATCAAACAGTACGATATCGGCGTCGCTGCCGACAGCAATGGTGCCCTTTTGCGGGTAGAGGCCAAAACGTCGAGCTGGAAGCGTTGAGGTCAGCGCCACGAAACGCGAAAGCGACATGTCCCGCTTGACCACGCCTTCGGAATGCATGAGCGCAAGTCGCAGCTCAACGCCTGGGATACCATTGGGACAGAGTCTGAAGTCGCGAGCGCCCCGTGCCTGTTTCTCCGTAAAGAAGAAGGGACAGTGATCGGTGCCGATGACGTCAATGCGTCCGTCCAGACAGGCCTCCCACAGCGCCTCGCGATCACGCTCGTGACGCAGAGGCGGACTCATGAGGTACTTCAGTCCCTCATCACCGGGATCGTCGTAGTGTGCGGCGTCCAGCGTCAGGTACTGCGGGCAGGTCTCCAGGAAAACCGGTAGGGGAGTAGGGCTCTTCTGGTGGGGGTCGCCAACGGCCGACTCAGACTGCGCATCCCGCTCTGACTGTGCATCCTGTGCATCCGGCCCCCATGCGACATCCGCAGCAAGCAGGCTGGCAGCAGCGGAGGTGTGGACGAGATACAGTGGCGCACCGCCAACGGTACGAGACAGGGCGATCATGCGGCCAACGGCCTCGGCTTCGGCATAGTCGGGACGGCTTGAGGCATGGCAACGTGCCTGCGTATGCCCCTCGGCCATCACGCTTTCACGCAGCCAGCTGACGATGGCGTGGTTTTCGCAATGTACACAGATCATCATGCCCAGCTCACGGGCGCGCGCCAGTACGCGCAGTATGGACTCGTCGTCCAGGCGCTGATCGTAGGTTAAGTATAGCTTGAGACTCGTGACACCCTGACGCACCAGCTGATCCATCTCGGCCAGGACGTTGTCGTCAACATGGCCAACAACGCCGTGAAAGCCATAGTCGATCACCGCCTTACCATCGGCAAGCACATGATAGGCATCCAGCTGGTGTTGCAGTGAGCAGCCCACCGGTCCGAAAGCCATATGATCGACGATGGTCGTGGTGCCACCGCAGGCTGCGGCAATGCTGCCTGTCAGAAAACTGTCCGCCGCTCGCGCCGTACCCACAAGCAGGTCCATATGGGTATGCACATCGACGCCCCCGGGCAGCACCAGAAGACCAGAGGCATCGATGACTTCTTCACCAGGCAGGGGAGAGAGTCCCGCTGCGAGCTCGGCGATCTTTTCTCCGCGTATGCGTACATCAGATGCGATAACGCCCTCGGCGGTTACGACGGTTCCGTTGATGATCAGCATGCTGCCTCCTACTTCTTATAATAGGTACCCCGCAGTGGTAGCGAGCGGCGATGCTTGCCATCAAGGCGGTAGTAGGCGTGAGCGCAGGCTGGGCTGGTGGGGATCAGGCAGAGTTCGCCGACGCCCTTGGCGCCATAGGCGTACTCCAGCAACCGCTCCTGTTCGATCTGGGTAAAGCGTACTTCCAGAGGCGGAACCTGTGTCGCGCGCGGCAGACCCAGGGTGCCATACTTGACCTTGGGGCGGCCATTCTCGAGGGGAAAATCTTCGGTCAGCGCAAAGCCCAGACCCATGACGATGCCGCCCTCAATCTGCCCGGCACAGGACCTGGGATTGACCGGAACGCCCACGTCATAGGCGGCCACCACCTTGGCGAGTTTGCCCTGCTCGTCCAGGAGCACGACCTGCGCGGCATAGGAGTACGACACATGGCTGACAGGGTTGGGCGTATCGGCGCCCATGCGGTCGGTGACGGGAGAGAACTCGCCATAGAACTCCTGCCCCTCCAGCAGGGACAGATCGCGCCTGGCGCCCAGGGCCTCGGCAAGTTTCAGGCCGGCACGGCGGGTTGCCTCGCCGGTTACCACCGTCTGACGCGACGCGGTGGACGTACCGGCATCCGGCGTACGCACGGTGTCCGGCGCCTCATGTACGATGTCTGAGGGCAAAAGCCCTGTGGCCTCGCAGATCATGTGCATACACATGGTGGCGATGCCCTGACCCATGCAGGCTGCCGAGGTGCGTACGTGCACCTTGCCCTCTTCGATGGAGAGGAGGCAGCGGCCGGTGTCTGTCAGGCCCACCCCCTTGCCGCTGTTCTTGAAACCACAGGCAATACCGGCGCGGGGGTTGGACTCAAAGTCCTCGCGCACCAGCTCAAGGCATTCGACCATGGCCGTGTTGGCATCGGCAATCTGGCCGTTGGGAAGCACCTGACCGGGGCGAATGGCGTTCCTGTAGCGAATCTCCCAGGGCGAGATGCCCACCAGTTCCGCCAGCTCGTTGAGATTGCTCTCCATGGCAAAGCAGCTTTGCGTGACGCCGAAGCCACGATAGGCGCCACTGACCACATTGTTGGTGTAGATCGCCATTCCCAGGATGTCAATGGTTTGGAAGTGGTAGGGGCCGGCCGCGTGTGTGCAGGCGCGCTGAAGCACCGGACCTCCCAGTGAGGCGTAGGCACCGGTGTCGGCAATCAGCAGCGCCTTCATGGCCGTCAACTGCCCCTCGGCGTCACAGGACGTGGTCATCTCGATATCCATGGCATGACGCTTGGTATGAAAGTCGATGCTCTCCTGGCGACTGAACTTGACTTTCACGGGCAGCTTGGTGTACCAGGCCATCAGCGCTGCGTGATGTTGGACACTCATGTCCTCCTTGCCACCAAACCCCCCGCCTACCAGGTTGGAGGTTACGCGCACCTTTTCCAGGGGAATCTGCAGCATGTTCGCCGTCTCGCGACGGTCGTCGTAGACGCTTTGTCCGCCGGTGTAGAGGTGCAGACCATCGTCGCCCTCTGGTATCGCGACGGCGCATTCGGGCTCCATGAAGGCATGATCATTGTGCGGTGTGTGGTATTTGCGGGTAATGACAAAGGCGGCTTCGGCAATGGCCTTGTCTGGATCACCGCGATGCAGATACTCCTTGCTCATGATGTTGCCGCCAGGATGAATCAGGGGCGCATCCGCGCGTAGGGCGTCTGTGGGGCAGGTAACCGGCGGCAGTTCCTCGTAATCCACCTCGATCAGGGCCAGTATCTCATCCAGGCTACTCTGCTTGCTGGCGCCCACCAGGGCGATGGCATCGCCGATATAGCGCGTCTCACACCCCTCGGCGATCATCACGTCCCAGTCCTGCTTCAGATGCCCGATCTTATTGTTGGGCACGTCGGCGGCCGTAAGAATGCGTATGCAGTCTGGATGCTGCTCGGCGGCAGAGATATCTATGCTGCGAATCAGAGCGCGTGGCGTAGGAGCACGCAGTGCCTTGGCAAAGATCATACCCTCCTCGTAGATATCATCGCCGTAGATGCCGGTGCCCAGCACCTTTTCGGCCACATCGCTGCGAGAGCAGTCATCGGCAATGCCTGCGGTCTGCGACTGGGTGGGAATTTCCCGTCCACTGCGAAAATAATCCGCCGCCCGTATGATGGCGTCTTCGATCTTGGTGTAGCCGGTACAGCGGCAGATGTTGCCGTTGATGGCCTTCTTGATTTCCTCACGTGTGGGTGTGAGGTTGCAGTCAAGCAGCGATTTGGCGCAGATTATCATGCCGGGAATGCAAAAACCGCACTGTACGGCACCAGCCTCGCCGAAGGCCTGCACATAGACTGCTTTTTCGCGCTCGCTCAGACCCTCAATCGTGATGATATCGGCACCTTCCAGCACCTCGGTCTTACGGATGCAGGCCTTTTGTGCCCGCCCGTTGATCAGCACCGTGCAGGTGCCACAGGCTCCGACGCTGCAACCGTCCTTCACCGAGGTCAGACGCAGGTCGTCGCGCAGGTAACGCAAGAGACTCTTGCCGGCGGGAAGGTCGTACGCGGCTCCGTTGATCGTCACATGCATGACGGAACCTCCCTTAGATCCTGTCCCACAGGGCCTGGGCCTGCTGGCGGGAGTCGGCCATCAGTTTCTGTTCATCGATGTCGATGAGTTCGCGCTCCAGCATGCGCACGCGGCCATTGATGATGGTGGTGTCCACATTGCGTCCGGCCACGCCAAACAACAGGTGGCTGGCCACCGTGGCTTCGGTGAGAGGTGTCGGAGCCTCATATCCTACCACGATGATGTCCGCATAGGCTCCGGGGCGCAGCACGCCGGTTTCGCCGGACAGGAGACGGTTGGTGATGGTCCTGTTGTTCTCAAACAGCATCTGGTGTGGTTCGCCCCAGGCAACGCTCGGCACGTGTGCCTCATGCTTTTGGATGGCATGCACGGCACGCAGACTCTCGGTCATGTCAACGCAATACCCATCCGTACCCATGCCCACCAGGGCACCGGCCTCAAGCATCTTCAGTACGGGCGCACATCCCACGGCGTTGCTCATGTTGGATTCGGGTGCGTTGATCACGGCCACGCCGGAGCTTGCCAGCATCTCGATCTCCGCGTTCGTGACCTGCACGCAGTGCACGGCAAGGGAGCGCTCGCCCAACACTCCTGCGTCGTACAGGCGCTCGATAACCCGTTTATCGTAGATGGCCAGAGCGTTCACCACGTCCTCGATGCCCTCGGCGCAATGGATGTGATAGCCGGCGCCGATTCCCTCGGCAGCCTCCATCAGTTTGTTCAGCGTGCGGGCACTGATGGTCATCTGGGCGTGCATGCCGACGAGGCCGCGCAGCATGTCGTCATCGAGACGCTGACAGTGCTGGACGAACTCGATATTCTCAGCGATACCCTCCGTCGCAATCTTTTCTCCATCGCGATCGCTGACCTCGTAGCAGAGATTGGAGCGAACTCCGACGAGTCGTGCGGCCTCAGCGATACGCGCCAGCGAGCCACGCACGGCGAAGGGGCTGGCATGGTGGTCAATTGCCGTGGTCACGCCGCAGCGTACGGCCTCGATCATCGGACCGACGGCGCTGTAGTAGACGTCATCCAGGGTCAGCATCCGATCCAGCTTCCACCACAGGCCCCTGAGCACTTCGCCAAAGGTGGTGGCTGGACGGCCACCGAAGTTGATACCGCGTGCAAAGGTGCTGTAGTAGTGCATATGGGTGTTGATAAAACCGGGCATCACCAATCTGCCATTCGCATTGATGCGTTGGGCGTCTGGATAGTGGGCGAGCACCTCGGTCGTCGGGCCGACGGCGGTAATGGTGGTGCCGTCAAAAGCTACGGCGCCGTCCGCAATGAAGGGCATATCTGCGTCGCGGGTAACGACGGTACCGTTGGTAATGATGGTGGTCATGTCTACCTTCCTCTCTCACTTCCGGCTGTTCTGACCTGTCGATCGTCAAGAGGGCCGGTGCCGCTTGACGGGGCTGACCACCCCGCGCGAGAAGCACGGGGTGGCGCACCAGGGGGATCTATGTCAAAAGATAGTCATAGGTGCTCGTAACAACACCACCCAGAGCGCGCCAGAGCGTGGGCAGTTCCGGATCGTCCATCGCCTTTTCCACGATAAGGTCATCTGTCAGACGCAGACGGTAGTGACCGTCGTCCAGAGGCAGGAAACCCTGATTGGAAGAATTCTCGAAGTCTTCGGGTGTGGCAAACAGCGTTGGCTTGTCCAGATAGGGCTTGCCGGCAGTGGGGCAGAACACGGCGCAGTTGCCGCACTCGTTACACAGTCGGTCAAGGTGCAGAATCTGAGAGGACTGAGCGAAGGCCGTGTTGGTGGTAATGGCAACATTCGCTCGGTTGGGGCAGACGTCTACGCAGACCTCGCAGAGGCTGTTGCAGGACAGACAGCGTGAGGCGTCGGTCTGCGGCGAGGCGTCGGTGGGGTCCTGCGACAATGCGTCGGTAGCGATCAGTACGCCTTTTTTGAGCAGGAGCTCTTCGCGGCAGGCCTGCGGTTCAAAGGTCTGGAAATCCGGGCTTTGCTCCAACTTTGCCAGGATGTCGCAGGCGATAAGCTTGGCGTCGGCCATGGCGCGTACCACGGTTTGAGGCCCAGCCTTGCAGTCACCGGCCACATAGACGCCGGGTAAAGAGGTTTCGAGCTGTTCGGTCAGCTCGCAAAAGCCGCGCGCATCCAGGGCCAATCCATTGGCGACAAAGCCTGTGGTGTCAACCCGCGCACCCACCGCGCTGACAACAAGATCAAAGTCGAGTTCCTGCCTCTCGCCCGTGGCAGAGACAGCTCGACGACCAGAAGCGTCATAGTCGCCCAGAGTCATGACATCGCAGCTCAAGGTCGTGCCATCAAAGGTCCGAGGGGCCAACAGCTCCAAAAACTCAATACCGTCGTTCTCGGCCAACTCGCGCTCTTCGCGTTGGGCGGGC
>JAIRXA010000008.1 GCA_031268525.1 Coriobacteriales bacterium
TTCGGGAAAGCCGCAGCGCTTTGCCCGGTCAAAATCCAGCTGTGCAAATGTTCCGATTTCATCCATAAGGGTTACAATTATAGCGAACCATTCACAGGAGGAGGGCCATCATGTCATCGGCAGCCTTATCGGCAGCATCAACAAGGGCAACAACGGGGCAAACCTACGCCTATCTCGGGCCACAGGGTACCTACAGCCATCAGGCGGCGCTTGCCTTCACGGCACAGACGCCCGACGCCATTTTGACGGAGTGTTCTTCGATCGCTGACATCTTTGATCTCGTCGATCGCGGCCGAAGCTCCTTTGGTGTCGTGCCTATCGAGAATGCGCTGGAGGGCAGCGTAAACGAGACGCTGGACGCCTTTGCCTTCACCTCTGGAGCGCAGATACTCAGCGAGCTCGTCATCGATATCCACCACGATCTCATCGTCCGACCGGGCGTCACGTCCTCCGACATTCAGACGGTCATCTCTCATCCGCAGGCACTCGGGCAGTGCCGCCGCTATCTGAGCGAGCACCTGCGGGGCGCGCTCACGCAACCGGCCAACTCAACATCCGAGGGCGTGCGGCAGGCAATCTTTGATACCGACAACACGACCGCCGCCATCGGCACTGCGTTGGCGGCTGAGCTTTTTGGCGGCGAGGTGATAGCCTCGCAGATCGAAGATCACTACGGCAATCAGACACGCTTCGTGCTTATTGGCAACACGCCTCCACCGCACCTTGCCAACCCAGACGAAGCAAGCGGCTACAAGACCTCGCTTGCGCTCTTCATGAAGGAGGATCGCCCAGGTACGCTTCTGATGATTCTTGAGGAATTCGCCTACGCGGGCGTGAATCTCTCAAAGATACAGTCGCGGCCGACCAAGCGTGCGCTCGGCGATTATATGTTCTGGATTGACATCGAGGCGCATGTTGATGACCAGCATGTGCGCACGGCGCTGGACTGTCTGCGCCTGAAGTTGCGCGAGGTAAAATCACTCGGCTCATATTCTGGTGTGCTTCGCTGAATCAAAGGGCCGGGGGGCTTGCGCGCGTGCTATGATCACGATATCGAATACCACCGCGTAATGAATGGTCTTACACAGATGGGAGAGGATCGATTATGACAGATTTTGCGATCTCCAAGACCAAAGCGAACCTTGAGGCGGCATTCTCAGGTGAGTCGCAGGCCACGAACAAGTACGGCTATTATGCCGACAAGGCCCGTCAGGAAGGCTATCAGCAGATCGGTGACATCTTCACAGAAACCTCAGGCAATGAGCGTCAGCACGCCAAGCTGTGGTTCCAGATTCTGTACAACAACGGTGCCATTCGCGGTCCCGTGCCGACGACCCCCGTGAACCTGCTTGATGCCGCCGGTGGCGAAAACTACGAGTGGACTACGATGTATAAGGATTTTGCCGAAGAGGCTCGTGCAGAGGGTTTTGGAGAGATTGCCGTCCTCTTCGACGCGGTTGGCGCCGTGGAGAAGGACCACGAGGCACGCTATCGGCTGCTGGCTGAGCACCTGGAAAACGGCGAGGTATTTGCGCGCGATCAGGTCTACGCCTGGAAGTGCCTGAAGTGCGGCCATGTCCATTTTGGTACCGAACCGCCCGTCGCCTGCCCAGTCTGCGCTCATCCGAAGGCTTACTTCGAATTGCGCGCCGAGAACTACTAGGGAGTCAGCATGACGTATGAAAAGACCCGTCTGAGTGGGTTTGACACCATGCTCGAGAAACGCGGTGTGAGTCGTCGTCGTTTTCTCGAGTTCTGTGGGGCCCTTGCTGTTACCCTCGGTCTTTCGGAGGCGATGGTACCGAGCATCAAACAGGCGATCGCGGACACGGCGATCGGCAAGGCCTCGGGAGCTTTGACGCCGGTCATCTGGCTTGAACTCGCCTCCTGCACCGGCTGCACCGAATCCTTTGCCCAGGTCGACACGCCCGATGTTGCGACGGTCGTGCTTGAGCTTATCTCGCTGAACTACTCTGAAACTCTGAGTGCGGGCGCGGGCTTCTCGCTGGAGGAGGCCAAGGAGGAGACCATCCAGAACGGTGGTTATATCACCGTCATCGAGGGTGCCCTGATGGAGGGCTGGGATGGCAATGCCTTACGCATCGCCAACGAGAAGGGTACCGAGATCGTTCTGCATGCGGCCTCCAATACCGCCGCTATCATCTGCGCAGGCAGTTGTGCGGTCGATGGCGGTTGGCAGGCTGCCGTCCCCAATCCGGGAGGCGCGACCGGTATCGAGCCCTTCCTGAAGGCTGAGCTTGCCGCGGGCAATTTCACCTACACGGGCGGCGAAGGCGATCTGCCGCCGATCATCAATGTCCCGAGCTGCCCAGCAAACCCCGAGCATCTCGTCGCGGTCATCGTCGATGTGTTGCTTCTTGGGCGTGTCCCACAGCTCAACGAGTACAACATGCCCTCGCTGATCTTCGGTGAGTACATACATGACAACTGTCCACGTCGCGGCCACTTTGAAAACGGCGAGTTTGTCTATCAGTTCGGCAGCGAGCAGGAAAAGCTGGGTTACTGTCTGTATCCCATGGGCTGTAAGGGGCCGCAGACCAAAAGCAATTGCCCCATTGTGCGCTGGAACCGCCGCGTAAGCTGGTGCGTGGAGTCCGGCGCCCCCTGTGCCGGCTGCGCACAGGCCAATCCAGAGAAGGCCGGATTCAACTGGGTCGATCTCAACACTCCCTTCCTCAAGCGTTTCAAGAATCTGCGCATCGGTGATATTGTCTTCCAGCCCGCCACACTGGCTGCGGCGGTCGGTGGCATCGTGGTCATCGCGCTCGTCGCTCATGGCTTCGGCATGAAGGCTACGGGTCGCACCAAGGGTGGCGCGCCCTTTGAGCTGGAACGGGCCTGGGATAGAAAGCACCCCGACCAAGCGACCGGTGCCGCCGAGGCAGCCGCAGAGGCGGCAAGGGTGCAGGGCCTACCGCTCCCCGATGACGAGCAGGCAGGTGGGGCGGACAATCTGTCCACTGAGGACGATGTTCCAACGAGCGCCGATGAAGGTCCTGCGAGCGTCGACGATGTCTCAACAAGCACCGACGATGCCCCAACAAATGAGAATAGCGCCGAAAACGATGCCCCAACAACTGAGACTACCGCCGAAAACGAAGCCCCCGCGGAAGGAGGCGAGGAGTAATGTCTGAGACCGCTACCACCGAGACCACCCCGGGCGCCCTGACACCGGACGGTGAAGGTACGGCCCCTGTCGGAGACCCCAGCGCCCCCTCACAGGTGCAGCCCATCAGTGGCGAAGCTCCCGCGATCATCTCCGGAGGTCCTTCCGGTTCCTCAATTATCGACCCTGTGAACCGCATCGAAGGCCATCTGCGCATCGATATGGAGGTCACTGACGGCATCGTCTCCGATGTCTGGATATCGGGCGGCCTGTTTCGCGGTATGGAGCTGGTCTTGGAGAAGCGCCAGCCCGCCGATGCCGCCTACATCTCCCAGCGCATCTGCGGTGTCTGCCCGGTATCGCACGCTCATGCCGCCTGCATTGCGGCGGAGAAAAGTTACGGTATAACGCTGCCGACCTCGGCACGCATCATCCGCAACATCCTTGAGGGTGCGCAATTTCTGCATTCGCACATCCTGTGGTTCTACAATCTGGCGGCGCTCGACTATGTCAATCCGCTCAATGCCCTCAAGGCCGACATCACCGAGACGGTCAAGCGCGCCGATGACGTAGGGACGACCGAGGCGGACTTTGCCAACCTCGCCAAGCGGCTTGCAGCCTTTGAGGAAAATGGCCAATTTTCGCTCTTCAGCGGTAACTGGTTTGACTCTAAGGAGCTGGATGGCACGCCTGCCTACAAGCTGGACCCCGAGCTCGACCTGATTGCCACGGCGCACTACATCGAGGCATTGGAGATGCAGGCCACGGCGTCAGAGATATCCGGACTTATCGGCGGTAAGATGCCGCATATCATGAGCTCGCTGCCGGGAGGTACCACCTGGGTGCCCACCGAGGAGAAACTCGACGACCTGCTGTTTCGCGCCAAGAAACTGCAAGCCTGGGTGACCAACACGATGCTGCCCGATACTCTGGCCATCGCGGGGGCCTATCTGGCCGCCGATGGCACCAACAGTGACTTCTTCCTGGGCAAGACGGCCGGCAACTACATCGCGTGGGGCGTTTTTGACGATCCAAGTTTTGAGCCCTCCAAACGCTATCTGCCCGGCGGCGTGTGGAGCTTCAACGAGCCCGCCTACCAGCAGGTACAGGACTGGAACGAGGATCTTATCACCGAGACGACCATCCATTCCTTCTACGATGCGGCCATCGACGATGGCACGCCGATCGCCCCACGCCAGGGCATCACGGCTCCGCTGTACAGGGACGAATACATCGTGCCCGACGGCCAGCATCCTGCGCCCGGTGCGCGATACACCTGGGACAAGGCTCCGCGCTATGATGGCCTGCCCTTTGAGGCCGGTGGTCTGTCGCGTCTGCTGGTGGCTTACATGCGAGGGGTGCCCGAAATCGTTGCGGGCGTTGATGCCCTGCTTGCCGCACTCGGCGTCCCCGGTAACTTTGATGTGCTCAACTCCACGCTCGGTCGCACCGGTGCGCGCAATGTCGAGACGAAGTACATCGCCGACAAGATGGTCGAGTGGGTCGAAGATCTCATCGAGGCCATCAAGGGTGGCGACACCGCTACCTTCGTCGAGCCTGAGACGCGGACCGGCGAAGGCGCGGGCTTGTGGGAGGCCCCCCGCGGCGCGCTGTACCACTACATGAAGGTTTCCAACGACCAGATCGACAAGTATCAGATCATCATCCCCTCGACCTGGAACATCTCGCCGCGTGATGGCAATGATGTTCATGGTCCGATGGAGATGAGCTTGCTCGGAATGCCCGTGGAAGATGTGAAGAAGCCCATCCACGCGTTGCGCTCCGTGCACAGCTTCGATCCCTGCGTGGCCTGCGCGGTGCACGTGGTCGAGCCAAAGACCGGCAAGGAGTTCTCAACCGTCACGAGCCCCTGGGGGGTGAAGTAAATGGCACATCTCGCTCATTACCGCGAAGCGCATCCGCTGCCTTTCATCATTACGCACTGGGTCAATTTGATTTGTATGGTACTGCTGGCTTTCACGGGCTTTTACATCCATTACCCCTTCTTTGGCGGCTTCATGGGGATTGCTCGTGGCGTACATATTTTCTGTGCCTTCGTCATTCTGGCAAATCTGGTGTTCCGCGTGGTCGCAGCCTTCTTCATAAAGTCCGCACCGACCGGCGGTACGCGAGAGGTCGACTATGACTGGAAGGCCTTCGCGCCGCAGAAGGACAATCGCCATCAGCTGGGCGCCTGGATCAAATACTATCTGTTCATGAGCAAGACCCATCCGCTTGGCGGCAAATATGGTGTGCCACAGAAACTTGCCTATCTGGCAATCCCGTTTCTGTTGATCATCGTGGCCTTCACGGGTTTCTGCATCTGGGCTCCGACCTCCGCCGTGGGCCCCTTTGGCGCATTCAATCATCTGGTCGGCGGCGTTGTGGTCACGCGTATCGTGCACTATTTCATGATGTGGGTCTTCATTTTGTTCACCATGCTGCACGGTTATCTGGCGCTCATCGAGGGCCTGGCGCCCGCCAAGCTGATGTTCGGGCGCAAGGAGCATGGTGGTCTGGTCTACGATACGAAGGCACATAATATCGTTGGTGAGGATGATCTGCACTCGCAGGGAAGTGCCGATTGACGTATCTGTGACAGGAGAGGCACTGGCGTGTGTATCGTTTCAGACAGGCGGTACCCCTTAAAACGTCTTGAATGCAGGCCGTCCTCATCGGGCGGCCTGCGGCTTTGTCTCGTATGTCCTACGGTACAGCGATCTGCATCAATGGGAGCAGAAAGCATGACATGGTGAATTTGGGAATACTTTGCGTGGGCAACATGCTGATGCGTGATGAAGGGGTCGGGCCTCGTATGGCCGAAGAGTTACGTGCGCATTGTGAGTTCCCGGATACGGTCGAGGTGCTCGATCGGGGGGTTCTCGGCATGGCGCTCCTCTCCGACATCCGGCGCTTTGATGCTCTTCTCGTGGTGGATGCCGTCGATGGTACCGGACACCCACCCGGTACGGTGGTGCGCTTCGGGCCGAGTGACATTGCACCCTACGAGGCCCTCCATGGCGCACACGATGCACGACTCATCGACGTGTTGCAGGCCGCGGCTCTGTTGGGGCCGATCCCCGAGACGCACTGTCTCGGCGTCCAGGTACTTGACAGGTCACCTCCTGCGTTCAGCATCGGCCTCACGCCACCCGTCGAGGCTGCCATACCCCTGTTGTTGGCTGCGGTACTGGACTTTATACGGGGGCATGGAGGCATGGAATAGATTTGCAGCAAACAGGGCCTTGAACCTGTCGCATAAGCAGTGTAGACTGGGGGTTGGCATATATGTTACCAACTTAGTAACATATAAATCCACGGGGATGTGCCAACCGGGATCGGCGGCTTCATGTAGGGGAGCCCTATAGAGAGGGAGGAGTTCATGGAATTTCTCGATGTTGCGGTGTTATCGCGCTTACAATTTGCGATAACCGTCATTTTCCACTTCCTGTTCGTGCCACTCTCCATCGGCCTCGGGTTGTTCGTAGCCTTGGCGGAGACACGCTATTTTCGCACGAAGGACCCGAAGGATAGAGCGGCAACCAAGTTCTGGGCGAAGCTGTTTACCACAACCTTCGTCATTGGTGTCGCCACCGGTATCACGATGGAGTTCAGCTTCGGTACCAACTGGGCGAACTACTCTCGCTTCGTTGGAGACATCTTCGGCGCACCCCTGGCGGCGGAGGCCTTGCTTGCCTTCTTCCTCGAGTCGGTGTTCCTGGGTGTTGTGCTGTTCGCGCGTGATAAGATAGCGCCCAAGCTCTACCTCATCTCCACCTGGCTTGTCTGCTTTGGCTCAGTGCTCTCTGCCCTGTGGATTCTCATCGCCAACTCCTGGATGCAGACACCGGCGGGCTTTGAGGTTCTGCCTGACGGCAGCAAGGCGGTCATCACTGACTTCTGGGCCGCAGCGCTCAACCCATCTACCATTGCACGCTATCTGCATACGGTCGACTCGCTGCTGATCCTCGGTTCCTTCTGCGTCATCGCGGTCGGCGCCTGGTACCTCGTCAAGAAGCGCCATCAGGACTACGGTCAGCGCTTCATCAAGACAGGTCTGACCGTCGGTATCATCACCGTCATCCTGATGCTTCCCTTCGCCCATATGCAGGCAAGCGTGGTAGCAGAGGAGCAGCCTGCCAAACTCGCTGCGATGGAAGGACAGGTAGAGGACGGTCCGGTTGATTTTACCTTCTTTGGCTGGGTTGACGAGAATGGACAGGCGCATGGCCCCGCTATTGCCGGGCTTACCAGCTTCCTCGCCACCTTTGACAGCTCGACGGTTTATCCCGGGCTGGACACCTTAAGCGAACCCGTCTCGGACTTCAGCGCCTATCCCGGGGTGGAGGTGGACAGCTATCAGGGAGGCACGCCGCCGGTCGGTGTCACCTTCCAGGCCTATCACCTCATGGTGGCACTCTACGCTTTCTTGATCCTGTGGCTCATCTTCGCGGGTATTGTACTGAGGCAGACGAAGAAAGGCCATACCAACAAGGTGCTGCTCTACCTGCTCGTTTTCGCGCCCGTTATCCCCTTCCTGTGTATTCAGGCGGGGTGGATGGTCGCCGAGATTGGTCGTCAGCCCTGGGTTGTCTACAACCTCCTCCTGACCAATGATGCTATCTCACCGGTCGTCACCGGCGTTGAGCTCCTCATCACCATCGCGTTGTTCGTGATTTTCTACATCATTCTGTTCATCGCCTGGCTGCGTATCGTCTTCAAGCAGATCAAGGAAGGCCCTCAACTGGAGCCAGCCAAGGCGGTTGCTTCTGGCGATGGTGCGGTGATCGAGACGGTTGAGACCACGGCAACTCACGATAACTCTGAGCAAGGAGGCGGTGATCAGGATGCATGAGGTTTTGCAGATACTTTGGTTCCTTTTGATAACAATCCTGCTCGTCGGTTACTTTATCCTCGACGGCTTTGATCTCGGCAGCGGTATTCTGTATCCCTTTGTGGCAAAGGACGAGAAGGAGAAGGCCATTGTACGTCGGGCGGTTGGTCCGCTGTGGGATGGCAACGAGGTCTGGCTGCTGACCGCCGGTGGAGCTCTGTTTGCGGCCTTCGCTCCCGCCTACGCCACCAGTTTCTCGGGATTTTATCTAGCTATCATGCTCGTATTGTTCGGCCTTATCTTCCGGGCCATCGCACTGGAGTTCCGCTCGCGGGATACCGCTCGGTGGCGTCGTTTCTGGGATGTGGCCTTCTGCGTTGGTAGTTTTGTGCCCGCCCTGCTGTTTGGCGCAGCTATCGGCAACGTCATTGCAGGTGTTGCGCTCGATGGGGCAGGGGATTACCGTGGCGGTTTCTTCTCTCTGCTTAACCCCTTTGCGCTGCTGTGTGCCGTGATGGGGCTCGTCGCCTTCATCACGCAGGGAGCAGCCTGGCTGGCGCTCAAGGCACCGCTTGACAGTGCAGTGCGTAAGCGTGCCATTCGTCTACGCTCGCTCTTTAACATTCTTGAGCTCGCGGTCTTTGCGCTGGTTTCGATCTTCTTCCTGTTCCTTGTGCTGCCGACCTTCGACCTCGACGCGCGCCTTGGAATGACAGTCGCCTACGTCTTTGCCGGTCTCTTCATTGTCGGTTGGGTTGTTGCGCGCATCCTCCTGGGAACAGGCAAGGATGTGCTCATCTTCCTTGCGACGAACATCATTCCCGTAGCGCTTGTGGGCCTCACGGCAGCCTCAATCTTCCCCTATCTGATCCCGGCAGCGGATAATCCCCAGGGCGTCATCACCTGGTTCCTCACTCCTGGAGCTGATATCGCTTCTCTGGGGCTGACTATCTTCAACTCCTCAGGATCGGAACTCTCCCTGCTGTGCATGACGATCATCACCTGCATCGGTCTGCCGCTTGTGCTGGCCTACCATGTGATCATCTACCGTACCTTCCGCGGCAGGATTACCGAAAAGGATTTGGGAGAGTACTAGCTCATAGCGAGTACGAGCTCATAACATCGTAACGCGCTTCATGTTGTACGGTCAGGCGAAAAGTGAGCCTGACCGTACTTCTTATGTCAGGGTGTGACAGGGGGACGTTTCCGGGACGTGTGTCAGGGGGACGTATAATTTGACACACTCATTCCGAGTGTGTCAAATTATACGTCAGGCTGTGTGAGAATTGACCATCCCGTTACGCCGCAGCCCTGTGATGCGGCGGGAAGGCGAAGACG
>JAIRXA010000016.1 GCA_031268525.1 Coriobacteriales bacterium
GAAGAATATCGCATCGAATACTGGCAGCAACGCCTGAACGAGACCTTTCCCGACTACGATATCACCATTGAGTATCTGCCCACCGGCAATCTCGCCGCGCGCCTGCAGGCCGAGGGCTCCGATACTCCCTGCGACATCATCGGTGAGCTTGACTACGGCTACCTCGGCGGTATGACCGACCAGCTGGCCGACCTCTCGACGCTCGACACCTCCGCCTATCTGCCCGAGCTCCTGCCAGCCGACCACAAATACATCCCGATGTATCGTAACGGCGGCTGCATCGCCATCAATACCGAGGTTCTGGCCTCCCGTGGCCTGCCGATTCCCACGAGCTATCAGGATCTGCTTGATCCGCAGTATGCGGGCCTGATCTCGATGCCCAATCCCAAGACCTCGGGTACCGGCTATATGTTCCTCAAGAACCTGGTCAACGCCTGGGGCGAGGAAGAGGCATTCGCCTACTTTGACGCGTTGGCGCCCAACATCCTCCAGTTTACGGAAAGTGGTTCCGGTCCCGTGAACGCGCTGGTTCAGGGCGAAGCCGGTATCGGCCTTGCCATGACCGGTCAGGCGGTCATCGAGATCAATGAGGGTGCTCCCTTGGCGATACTCTACTTTGAGGAGGGCTCGCCTTTCTCCCTCTACGGCGTGGCGGTTATCGACGGCCATCTTGAGAAGCCAGCGGTCGCCGCAGTTCTCAATTTCTTTAACACAACGCTGATCTACGAAGACAAGGAACTCTTCTTCCCTGAGAAGATATACAGGGACGTCGATATTCAGATGGACAACTTCCCAAGTGGCATCGTCTATGCCAATATGGACAACAACACCCCCGCCGAGCGTGACCGTCTGCTCGGGATTTGGCAGTATTAGGCATCAGGGCTTCGGCACTACCAGGGCTTCGGCACTACCAGTACCAATACAGTGTCAGTACCAGGACACTATCAGGAAGGACCAGTCAAGCGTGGAAAGCGTGGATAAGGACGGGGCCGCAGGCGCTCCCATCGACAAGCTCGTCGTTTCGGGCATCTCAAAGAGCTTCGGCTCTGACGGGGTGCTCGATGATATTTCCTTCGGTGTGCTCGATGGCGAGTTTCTCTCCATTCTGGGCGCGTCGGGCTGCGGCAAGACAACCCTGTTGCGCATCATCATCGGGCTTGAATTCCAGGACACGGGCAGCATTTTCAAGGACGGTGTCGACATCTCGCGCACGCCGCCGAGCAAACGCGGTATGGGCATTGTCTTTCAGAACTATGCGCTGTTTGAGAACATGACGGTGCTGCGTAATGTGGAGTACGCCCTGCTGCGTAATCATGTTGCTCGCGACGAGGCGCGTAGGCGTGCGACGGTGCTTCTGGAACGCGTCGGCTTGACTGAGCACGCCGACAAGCGCCCCCATGCCCTGTCCGGCGGACAGCAGCAACGGGTGGCCATTGCCCGTACGCTGGCGATGAACCCCGACATGATCCTGCTCGATGAACCGATGAGTGCTCTGGATGTGGACACACGCCTTGCTCTGCGTGGTGAGCTGAAAGCGATCCAACGTGAGTTTGGAACGACGGTCATCTACGTTACGCACGATCAGGAGGAGGCATTCGCGCTCTCCGACCGTATCATGGTCATGTACCGTGGGGTTATTCAGCAACTCGACACCCCCGACGCGCTCATTGACCATCCCGCCAACGAGTATGTGCGAAGCTTTGTGGCCGATAACATCCAGATCAAGATCGATTCGCTCCTACCCTATGCCCGGAGTGACTCGTGAGACGCACGCCCTTCTCAACCCTTACCAAACTCGTTCTGCTGGCCTTCTTCCTCGTTGCGGTTGTGTTACCACTTGCTCGTATGCTAGCAAATCTTGGTGATACCGACGGTATTGCCATCATCTCCTCGCCGCGCTTTGCCAAAGCCTTAACTAACTCTCTTCTCGTTTCCCTGACGGCCACGCTCATCTCTCTGGCCATCGCCTCCCTTCTGGCCTGGGCCGTTACGCGCACGGGTCTGCCGGGCAAACGCATCTGGCCCATCCTGTTCACTCTGCCCATGCTCATTCCCTCGATTTCGCATGGTATGGGGCTTGTCGTGCTGTTTGGGGCCAACGGATTTCTCACAAACCTTCTGCACCTCGGCGGCAGCATCTACGGCTTTGGCGGCATTGTCACGGGCTCGGTGCTCTACTCCTTCCCGGTTGCCTTCCTGATGATCTCCGACGTTTTGCGCTATGAGGACGCCACGCCCTACGAGGCCGCCGACGTGCTCGGCATTCCCAAGCTCCGGCAGTTCACGGCCATCACGCTGCCGTATCTGCGCAAGCCGATGATAGCGGCGGTCTTTACGGTCTTCACGCTGATTGTCACCGACTACGGCGTGCCCCTGATGATCGGCGGGCAGTGCATCACCTTGCCGGTGATGATGTATCAGGATGTGGTCGGGCTGCTCGATTTTGGCAAGGGGAGCGTCATCGGATTGGTCCTGCTGGTGCCCGCGCTCATCGCCTTCGTCATCGACCTCATCAATCGCGACCGGGGAAACGCCGGCTTCGTGCTCAAGGCCTTCGCGCTTCGTCGCAACCTACGCCGCGACATCTTCGCGGTGCTGGTCAGCGTGCTTGTCGGGCTGTTTGTCCTGCTGCCGATCGGCGCCTTCGTCGTGTTGACCTTCGTCTCCCATTACCCCAATGACCTCACGCTTACGCTGGGCAACATCTCGCGTGCGTTCGGGATGAAGGCGGGCACCTACCTGCTCAACTCCCTCATCATCGCCACCGCGGTCGCCCTCATCGGCTGTACGGTTTCTTTTGTCGTCGCGTACTTTACGGCTCGTACGCGCGGGCGACTTTCGCGGACTCTGCACCTGTTCTCCATCGTCTCGTTGGCCATCCCTGGCCTCGTGCTCGGCCTGTCCTTCGTGCTCTTCTTCAAGGGTACGCTCCTGTATGGAACTCTGGCCATTCTCGTGCTCGCGAACATGATGCACTTCTTTTCCTCGCCCTACCTGATGATCTACAACACGCTCGGCAAACTCAACGCCAATTTTGAGGCGGTCGGCGCCAGCCTCGGTGTCAGCCGCGCGGCGATCGTGCGCGATGTGCTGCTGCCCCAATCCCGCCTGACGCTGGTGGAGATGTTCACCTACTTCTTCGTCAACTCGATGATGACCATATCGGCGGTCTCCTTTCTGGCGAACTCTGCGACCCGTCCGATCTCGCTGATGATCCCCTCCTTTGAGGCGACGATGATGCTCGAATGCGCGGCCTTTGTCTCGCTGCTGATACTGGCCGTCAATCTGGCGCTGTCCGGCATCATGGGAATCGTGAAGAAAGTAATGGCCGAGGGCGCCAGGGCCCCGGAGAGAACCCTGCGTCTGGAGGCATCGACATGAAATCCTCAGCTCCGAAGTCCTCAGTTTCGGCTCCGAAGGCTCCGGCTGCGCGGTCCGTGACCCCGAACCCCTCAGCCGCGCAGTCCTCGGCTCCGAGCCCCTCAGCCGCACAATCACCACACAATCTGAGTCGTACGCAGTTCGCCGTCCTGCAGCTGCTTGCGCGCCATCCAAACGATTCCTTTTCGCAGCGCCAGATAGCGCAGGCGCTCAAGGTCTCGGTGGGAACGGTCAACCGCAGCTTCTCCGAGTTGTATGGACGTGGCTTTCTTGAGCGTGGAGACATCAGCTCCGCAGGTCTGGAGGCGCTTGAGCCCTATCGCGTCAAGCGTGCGATCTTTCTTGCGGCGGGTTTCGGTTCGCGCATGGTGCCGCTGACCCTAAACACCCCCAAGCCTCTGATGCGCGTTAAGGGTACGCGCATCATCGACACTCTGCTCGACGCGGTCATTGCCGCCGGGATCGAAGAGATATACATCGTGCGAGGATATCTGGCCGAGCAGTTCGACGCGCTGCTGCTCAAGTACCCGCAGGTGAGATTCATCGAGAACCCTCTCTACAACGAATCAAACAACATCTCTTCGCTGTATTTTGCCCGCGACTACCTGCGTTCGACCTATGTCTTCGAAGCCGACCTGCTGCTTTATAATCCCGAGCTGGTCACGCTCTATCAGTACGAGTCCAACTATCTCGGCGTGCCGGTAGCCACAACCGACGACTGCTGCTTCTTCACCACCGGACACTACATCGACCGCTACGCGGTGGGGGGAACGAATTGTTACCACATGTTCGGCATCTCCTATTGGACTGAAGCCGATGGGCAACGGCTCGCCGCGCTCGCCAAGTATGTCATGGAGGAGGTTCCCGGCGGCAAGGAGCGGATGTGGGATCAGGTGTCGGTGAATGAGGCCGATGGCGCTTACCGCGTGGCGATACGTCCCTGCACCTTTGACGACATCACGGAGCTCGACACCTACCGCGAACTCTGCGAGCTCGACCCTGCCTACTGCATATAATCCAAAATTTTTGCTGAAATTGTAATAAATATGCAGTATAATGTAACTTCATGGAGTTTCATGAAGAAAAGAATCGAGGAAGCCAATGAAGAAACGCAATGCTCGTCAGGACGCGATTCGTGAGGTCGTTCGATCACGTTCTATCAAGACGCAGCGGGATCTGGTCGATGAGCTTACGAAGCGCGGTTTTGTCTGTACGCAGGCCACCATTTCGCGGGACATCACGAACATGGGGCTGCGCAAGCTGTCGGAGGGCGTGTACATGCTTGCCGAAGACCTCCATCTGCAGCGGATGGTCTCCGATCTGGTACTCGAGGTCAATGTCGCCAACAATCTGGCGGTCGTCAAGACCGAGACGGGCAGTGCACAGGCTGTCGCCGCGGCACTGGACGCCACCGAGTTGCCGCAGCTGCTCGGTTCGATCGCCGGCGACGACACCATACTGGTGATTGCGGCAGACGAGGAGCGCGCAAACGCCTTCAGGGCCGTCGTTGACAAACTGCGGCTCAAGTAGAGTCAAAGAGGCACGAAAGAGAGTGCTCTTGAGTGCCCTTGAGTACCCTTGAGCGCCCTTGAGTACGCGGAGGTGCGAGGTGCGTGGAGGCATGCAAGACGCAAGCGTGGGAGCAAGCGAGAGCGCCTTGGGGGTACGCGGGAGTACATGGAGGCGCGCGGAAGGAGAGAGACACACATGACGACAAAACTGACGACAAAACCAACTATCAAAAAGGTGGTGCTGGCCTATTCCGGTGGGCTCGATACCTCCATCATCATCCCCTGGCTCAAGGAAAACTACGGCTGCGAGGTCATTGCGATGGCCGCCGACGTGGGGCAGGGGAGCGAAGAGTTCGAGGGTCTTGAGGCCAAGGCTCTGGCCACCGGCGCCAGTAAGCTGTATATCGCAGATGTCCGAGACGAGCTGGTCGATGACTTCATCTGGCCCTCGCTCAAAGCCGGCGCCCGTTACGAGGGCTATCTGCTTGGGACCAGCTTCGCCCGCCCGCCTATCGCCAAGGCGCTGGTGGAGATTGCTCGCAGGGAAGGTGCTGATGCCATCGTGCATGGCTGTACCGGCAAGGGTAACGATCAGGTGCGCTTTGAGCTCACCATTCAAGCGCTGGCACCCGATCTGGCGATCATTGCGCCCTGGCGCGAGTGGGACATTGCCAGTCGCGAAGACGCCATCGACTACGCCGAGGCGCATCAGGTGCCGCTGAAGATCACACGCAGCACGAATTACTCCAAGGATCGCAACCTCTGGCACCTCTCGCACGAAGGTCTCGACCTCGAAGACCCCGCCAACGCCCCCAACTATTCTGCGATACTAGAACTCGGCGTCTCTCCCGAGGACGCCCCCAACGAGCCCTGTTCGCTCGTGCTGAGCTTTGAGGCAGGCATTCCCTGCGCGCTTGACGGAAAGCGGCTCGGTGGCGTGGATCTCATCGAGCGACTCAACGAACTGGGTGGCGCGAACGGCATCGGCCTGCTCGACCTCGTTGAGAATCGTCTCGTCGGCATGAAGAGTCGCGGCGTCTACGAGACACCGGGCGGCACCATCCTGTATTACGCCCATGATGTGCTGGAGTCGATCACACTCGACAAGGAGACGGCTCACTGCAAGCAGCATCTTGCGCTGACCTATGCCGATGTGGTCTACAACGGTCAGTGGTACTCCCCCCTGCGGCGGGCGCTCGATGCCTTTGTGGACGAGACGCAGCGGGTCGTGACCGGCGATGTGCGGCTGCGGCTGTACAAGGGTAACATCATCGGCGAGGGCGTGAGTAGCCCCTATACCCTGCACGATCTGGCGATCGCTTCCTTTGGCGAGAGTGCCTACGACCATGCCGATGCCACTGGCTTCATCCATCTCTATGGCCTGCCGACCAAAATAGCCGCGCAAAGGGATAGATTGTTGTGAGGAAACGACATGAGGATTGTTGTGAGGACGCGCTATGAGTAGACAGAAGGGGACGCTGTCAGTAGAGGAAACGACATGAGTGAGCAAAACCAACAACTGTGGGGTGGGAAAACAGTCCAGCGGACTGTTTTCGGGCGAAGCTGCCGACAGGCAGCGAATGAGCCCATGGAACGCCCGAAGGGCGACCGCCTTGGTGCGTGAAGGGGACGCTGTCAGTAGAGGAAACGACATGAGTGAGCAAAATACACAATTATGGGGCGGTCGATTTGAGGGAGCGCCCAATGAGGTCATGCAGACCTTCGGAGCCTCGTTGCCGGTTGATTGGCGGCTGTGGCGTGAGGATATCGCGGGCTCCAAGGCACATGCTCGTATGCTCGCAAAGCAGGGCATCATCTCCGCAGAAGACGCTCAGGCCATCACGAGGGGACTCGATGCCATTGCTGCCCGCATAGAGACGGGCGACTTCGTCTTTGACATCAAGGACGAGGACATCCACATGGCCATCGAGAGTGCACTGATCGCTGCTATCGGCGATGCTGGACGGCGCCTGCATACGGGGCGCAGCCGCAATGATCAGGTTGCCACCGACACGCGGCTCTATCTGCTGCGGCGCACACTTGAGCTTGCCAGCAGGATAAACGGTCTGCGTGCGACCCTTATTGAGGTCGCAGAGGCGCACCCAGACACCATCATGCCCGGCTATACGCACCTCCAGAAAGCTCAACCGGTGCTGCTTGCGCATCATCTGCTTGCTTGGCAGTGGATGCTGGCGCGCGACTTCGGGCGCTTTAAGATCGCGCGTCTGACTGCCGACGCCTCGCCGCTTGGGGCTGCCGCTCTGGCTGGCACCAGCTACCCGCTCGATCGCCAGACTCCCGCCACCGAGCTTGGCTTCAGCCGAGTCATCCCCAACTCATTGGACGCGGTCTCTGATCGCGATTTCCTGCTCGACGCACTCTACGCCGCCAGTGTGACGATGGTGCACCTCAGCCGTATGGCGGAAGAGCTGATACTGTGGTCCACCGACGAGTTCGGCTTCATCACGCTTGCCGACGATTTCTCCACGGGTTCGTCGATCATGCCCCAGAAGAAGAACCCTGATTTCGCCGAACTGGTGCGCGGTAAGACCGGTCGGGTCATTGGCGATCTCGTCGGCCTGCTCACGGTACTCAAGGGGCTGCCGCTTGCCTACAACAAGGACCTTCAGGAGGACAAGGAGGGGGTCTTTGACGCGCTCGACACTCTGGAGTTGGCGCTGACGGCCACCGATGGCATGGTCGCGACGATGCGGGTGAACGCTCAGGCGATGCTCGATGACGCGCAAGCAGGCTTCATGGCCGCCACCGATCTGGCCGATTTTCTCACCACGCGTGGGCTGCCCTTCCGCAAGGCGCACGAGGTCGTGGGCAAACTGGTATTACTGGCGGAGAAGACCGGGCGCACTCTGGCACAACTCACCGCGGATGAGCTCTGTGAAGCTGCGGGGGAGTTCACCGAGCTGCCTGCCACGGGGGAGCTCACCGAGCTGCCTGCCACGGGAGAGTTAGCCGAGCTGTCTGCCGCGGGAGAGTTAGCCGAGCTGTCTGCCGCGGGAGGCCTCACCGATCTGCCCGCCGTAGCGCTTGATATCGCAAATGTCGTGGCACGGCGTACGACCGAGGGCGGCACAGCGCCCGAGCGTGTCGCCGAACAGTTGGTGCAGGCACGACGGGACCTGCAGAGAGATCAGGAGATGTTTTAGATGGCACACCTTGAAGGATGGCATATCGACCCAGAGAACCGCAGGCAGTTTCGCTATCACGATGGCACAGACTACACGGAGCGGGTCACCACCGACATTGCGGTCGTCACCTTGCCTTTTGGTCTGTTTGGCAAACGCTTCTTTGGGGTCACGGCCGAACTGATCCCCCTGATCATGGGAACTCTGGCTATTCTGGGCTGGCTGTGGTGGTTTTTGGCTGGCGTGGTCTTTGGCATTCTCGGTCTATGGCTTGGCGTCAGCTTTTTGCGAATCGGTCGCACCGTAATGCTCCTTATCGGCACCATTTTGGCAGCTATCGG
>JAIRXA010000026.1 GCA_031268525.1 Coriobacteriales bacterium
CGAACGCTTGGCGTCCTGAGCCGCCTTGCGGTATTTGGTGGTTGCCCACTTGGAGTGTCCAGACATGGAGAGGAGCCTTTCTTTCGTGAAGCCCACTGAACGAGGCAAGCCCTGAAGTCAGCCCCCTGTTCTTTCTCGGCCCATTATACAACATCACAGCGAGATACCGGGATGGCCCAGAAGCGTCTTTCCCAGAAGCGTCTGGTAAAGCTCCTCCCTGTCTCGCTTCAAAAATTCAGAAAGCAATCGCACGGCCTGCGGAAAGAGAATTTTATTCTCGACCTTTGCCAAGCCCTCTTGGTATAAGGGCATCCATACCATGAGGTGATCATCCAGAAAATCGCGAGAAGCCAGGAGCACGTTTCTGGTTTTATGGTAATCGTTTTGCTCAAAAGCATCATACGCGTCACGTGCCAAACAGGACAGGAACCCCACTTCCAGGGCAAGATGATCGTCGGCAATAACGGGATAGCCTTGTGGGCGATACCCATGCGATTGGTAGAAGCTTCTCACCGACAATGTGCTCCTTTGAAACAGAGAGTGACCCTCGTCGAGGTAAAAAGACTCCCAGGGGGGAGCCAGCAGCTTCTGGGGACCGATGAACAACCTCGTATATTCCTCCCTGAGCGCCTCAAGGCCGTTCATTGGTTTTCGTGTCAGTACATCAAGTGATTCTTCGAACATCTGGAGAGCCTCGAAGAATTCTGAGCGAGAATCGGCGCCAAAAATGAGCAGGGCCTCTATGGCAATATCATCCCCGAGGCAGTCAAGTTGGCTCAGAGATGGCTCATTGCCCAAGAGACTGTGAAAAAACGTATACCCGTAGTTTCGAGCTGCCAGCAACACCTGAAGCGACCTGTCGTTTGACATGCCTACAACCTCCCTGATTCAGCTGGGAATGCCCAGCCGCACGATAACCCTCTCAATGATTCACCGTTCGGCCCCATCTCGCAAGAGGAGGTAGCCAAAAACAAGGGAACGCATAGTGCTTGGAAAGAATTCAGAAACTCTTGACTACCACAGATAATGCCCCCTGCGAATCCTGCGCGTGCCCGCCGATGAGGGCAGATAATATCTCAGAAACATCCCAGAAAGAGAGGATCAACAGAGATTTAAGAGCGTACTCATTGAAATGAGTACGGAATACATCAAAATGAAACAGAGAGACGATAGAGAGAGGGGTATCATGGTCGACATCCCAAAGAAAAGCACCATGGACAGGCGCAGCTTCATAAAAGCCGCAACAATTGCTGCAGCAGGAATATCAGTTATTGGAGGGCATTCGCTCGTAGCCTGTACACCAGGGACTGCCCAAGAGCAGACTGAAACAGGCGGAGAGAGCAACGGCGTATGGAAACCTATAGCATGCGTTGCGGGCTGCGGTGGCCGCTGTCTCAATCAGGCTTATTTTGTGGATGGTATAGCCATTCGTCAAAGAACCGATGACTCGCACCCTGATAGCCCAGAATTCCCGCAAATGCGAGGATGTGCTCGAGGAAGAGCTCAGAGGTTTGGGGTTTTTGCCACAGATCGGCTGAAATATCCCATGAAGCGCAAATCCTGGCAACCTGGCGGCGGAAAAAACTCACGAGGCGAGCTGAGAGGCAGAGACGAATGGCAGCGCATCAGCTGGGATGAGGCGGTGGAGTATGTAGCATCTGAGTTGCGGCGCGTAAAAGAGACGTATGGAGACGCAAGCATCATCTGCGGAAAAGGAGGGGTGGGAATCGGCCGCACCGTTGGCACCTTTGCGCCTGGCTATCTTCGGATAAAGCGAGACATCTCTTCATTTGGATCATGGGAGTTTGTGTGCGGGCGAATCGGCTACTCACCCAATGCAGAGGTTACGCGAAGGATCAACCGGGATTGGTATTGCACCGGTGACTCAGAGTATCTTTCACGCGATCAGACAAATGATCGCTTTGATGCCCTCAATACGGAAGTAGCTTTGCTTTGGGGTATCAACAGTCGCGACAGCGCTGGTGGCAACGCGGTGTATGGCTTCCTGCAGATGAAGAAGGCAGGCACGAGATTTTACTGCATAAACCCTTACTATAACGATTTTGCGGCCACCCTGGATGCGGAGTGGATTCCGATTCGTCCAGGCACAGACATCCCCATGATGCTCAGTATGGCGTATACCTTACTTGAAGAGGATGATCCTGCCAGCAATCCACTTATCGACTGGGATTTTCTCGAACGCTGCACCATTGGGTTCGACGCTGACCATATGCCAGAAGGCGAGAATCCTCAAGAGAACTTCAAGGATTATGTTCTGGGCAATGTGGACGGGATACCGAAAACACCAGAGTGGGCGGCTGCAATCTGTGGAGTACCCGTGGAGACCATACGCAGCCTGACTCGAAGCATAGGAAAGGATGTCAGGGCGGCTCTTATAACAAGCTGGGCCCCCTCTCGGACTCATAACTCTGAACATTGGCCCCAGCTCTTTATGACACTTGGCTGTATGACCGGTCATTTTGGTAAACCAGGTCACATGACTGGCAGCCGAGCAACCTGGCAGGGCTCGTCTCCGGGTTTCTTTGAAGGCGATGAGGGGCTTGGAGATCTCATAAGCCTTGGGGACAACGGTTACAAGCCGTTTGATGGGTACGGAGATATGAGCAAAAACCTGACGCGTCAAGGCTATTTTGACGGCATAAGCTCCAAAAGAGCGATTGTAGGCGGAAATGGGCCAGGTGGTGGATTCAAGACAGTCCCCCTTGATGTGAGGATGCTCTTTCTGGTCAGGGCAAGTATCCTTTCCAACTTTGAGAACACCAACAGTGGCATCGAGGCTTTCCGATCCCTTGAGTTCATAGTCGCGTCTGACATAAAATTCACATTTACGGCACAATATGCCGATATTATCCTACCGGTAAAATCACCTTGGGAAAAATACGAGATACCCTATTACTGCAACATCGGACGCGAAACCTTCTTTGCCTTTGAACCCGCCGTCGAAGGTTATTTTGAAGCCAGGTCTGACTTTGAGATCGACCTGCTGTTGGCAGAGAAGTTCGGCTATACCATGGAAGAACTGTATGGGCACGATGAAAAACAGGCTTTTTTCAACGTGGTCTCGGGAACGAATGTCCTCGATGAGAAAACACTGACCTATGGGCCCCTTGTGACAATTACCCAGGAGGACATCGACTCCTACGGAGTAGAAGGCGAGCCGCAGGAGGGAGTTGTTGGCTTTCGAGAAGTTCTTGATAAGGGAATGTACCAGCTGCAAACAAAGCCTGGGGACAATTTTGGCTATATCGCCTATGAAAAGTTCAGGGAGGATCCCGAAAAATACCCGACGCCAAGCTCGGAGAGCGGCAAGATGGAGATTCACTGCAGAGCCTTGGCTGACGTGATAAATGAGATAGGCTTTTCCAACATTACTCCCTATCCCAGGTATACGCCGCCCGAGGACGGCTATGAAGCCTCCTTCCGGGACTGGGAAAACAGAATTCCCGGAGACTATCCTTTCCAACTCATCCAGGTTCACTACCTGAGACGAGCACACTCGTCGTTCGATACCATATACCCCCTGCGTGAGGCGTTCAGAAATCCCATCTTCATGAATACGGTCGACGCGGCAGAAAAGGGCATCACGCAGGGAGACACCGTATTGGTGCACAACAGCGTGGGCAAAGTCCTTCGTCAGGCCAACATTACAGAGCGCATCATGCCGGGCTGCGTCATTGTTCCCTTTGGAGCGTACAGTGACATCGAGGACGAATCGGGCATAGACAGAGGGGGCAATTCAAATACCTTGACGCGAGCAAAGTTCTCGGGAAAAGCTCAGGGCAACTACAACAGTAACCTCGTCAATTTTGAAAAATACCGAGGCGAGCCTTTGACGCCTGATGCAGATATATCTCCCATCGATGTCGATCTACTGTTTGCCAGCAATTAAGGAGCGTGCTCGATGACCAGCAGAACGGGGATCCTTGGTTTTTATATCAACCAGAACGACTGCATGGGGTGTCGCACCTGCCAGCTTGCGTGCAAAGATAAGAATAACCTACCCGTCGGGATTCTGTTCCGTCATGTCAAGAGCTTTGAAACCGGTGTATTCCCCACGCCGGGTGTGTATCATTATCCGGGTACCTGCAATCATTGCATAAGCGCGGCGTGCGTTTTGCACTGCCCAACGGGGGCGATGTATAAGGCCGATGACGGCACCACGCAGCACGACGATACCATCTGCATCGGTTGCAAAAAGTGTATGGAAAACTGTCCGTATGAAGTTCCGCAATTCTTTGAGGACACCAAGATAACGGGGAAGTGCAACTTCTGCATCGACTTACGCGAAGCTGGAGGTAATCCTGCCTGCGTCGATGCCTGCCGAAACCGTTGTCTTGAGTGGGGTGATTATGATGCACTGGTTGCCGCACATCCTGAAGCGGTTCATGATATCGCCGTGCTGCCCGACTCATCCATCACCCTACCCAACACCCTCATCAGCGCACGGGCGAGCGCCTTGACTGAAGACTTCCGAGAGCAGGTAAACTAGGGAAGTGCCGATTAATTGCTTCCCTGGCAGCTTTTGAGATTGAGATGAGACGTGCTATCAGTCAGACACGAACTTGTAGCCTACCCTCCAGACCGTTTGCAGATGGGTCGGTTTGGAGGGATCCTTTTCTATCTTTTCTCTGATTTTCCTTACCAGTACGGTCACAGAGTTCGCATACCCTTCGAATTCCTCATCCCAGATCTGCTTGAGCAGTTGCTCACGGGTAAAAACCTTTCCCGGATGGGCAGCCATGAAAGCCAGAAATTCAAACTCCTTTGCCGTAAGAAGAACCTTTCTTCCGTCTACGAGAACCTCGTAACTATCAAGCCGAATCTCCATGGCTCCAGCAGTAATGGTTGAAGCAGAATTCTTATTGCTGGCATCCTTCCTGCTTCTGCGTAGTATCGCATCGATTCGAAGCATCAGTTCAACAAGGCTGAAGGGCTTCACCATATAGTCGTCAGCGCCTGCATTGAACCCAGTACTCTTGTCGACAATGTCTCCTTTTGCCGTCAGGAAGATGATGGGCGTGTCAGAACCGTTGTCGCGAAGCTTCTTGCATATCTCAAAGCCGTTCATTTGGGG
Organism: Coriobacteriales bacterium; assembly: GCA_031268525.1. GTDB lineage: Bacteria > Actinomycetota > Coriobacteriia > Coriobacteriales > UBA8131 > JAIRXA01. The sequence continues at coordinate 5,096 of JAIRXA010000026.1, forward strand.
CAGCAGAACATCAAGGATGAGAACATCGGGCTTTTGTGACTCGAACATCCTGATGGCCTCGTGACCATTTTGAGCTGAGCAGAACTCAAAGCCACTCGATTCGACGGCGTGCCTTACGGCATTACAGATGCTCTTTTGGTCATCAACGATCATGATTCTGGTCATAATTCCTCGCTGCACTTTTCTTGACTGACGGGAAGGACGAGCGTGAACACGCTCCCCTTTCCCTCGTTGCTGGTGACATCGATGTATCCATTGTGCAGTACCGCAAGCTCCCGGGCAATTGCCAATCCCAGACCTTTTCCGCTGGAAATGTTCCGAGACGATGAGTTGCTCCCTTGCGTGAACATATCGAAAATCAACAACCTCTCCTGCTCCGGAATCCCTGATCCCGTGTCACTGACGGTAACCTCCATTTGGGATTTACTCTCATCGAAGGAGGCATGGACGATCACCGTTCCATTCTCGGGAGTGAATTTTATTGCATTCTCGACAAGGTTCTTGATGATTATGCGAAGATACTCTTCATCTGCGGTGAGCAGGGGGATGTCCGCATCTACGATGCTGCTGTATGCGACTTTGGATCTCTTTGCCAAAGGAGCCATCGCGGAATCGACCATACCTATTATGTCTACGATATCAACGCAGGAAAATTCCAGCACCACTTTACCGGCATCAAGCTTTGCCGTATCGAGGATATCGTTGATCAGATGGAGCAATACCTCGCTGTTCCCCATGATCTCCTGGGCAATTGCCGCGCGCTGCTCGTCATTGCAGTTTATATCCGTAAGCAGTATCTCTGTAAAAGCGATGATCGAAGTCAGGGGAGTACGGAGCTCATGACTCATACTGGAGACGAAATCTGATTTGTATTTGCTTTCCTGCTTGAGCAGTTCGTTTGCCTGCTCAAGCTGATTCCTGCTATCGACGAGTTCGCTGTTGATCTGTGAGAGTTGATCGGTACGAATGGCTACCTCGTTTTCAAGGTTCTCATAGAGGTCTTGGAGTCTTTTCAGCATTTCATTGAAGTAGGTGACCAGGCCCTGTATCTCGCCTGTTGCACCTATTTCTTCGGCATTGATCGTCGAATGGATGTTGCCTTCGCCGACCTCGTGTACTGCGGCCTCAAATCTACCAAGCGGTGTCGTAATGCGTCTGGACACGATGAAGGAAATGATACAGGCGCTTGCGGCAAGTACGACAAAAACGGTAAGGGCCTCGCGTATTGTATTCTGCGTAAGAGCTGATTCGAACTTCGCCATAGGAGAAGTGATACTGATTGCACCAAGAATATCTCCAGCCTGAACACCTTCTTTTGGGAATCCTGTCACATCGATCTCACCAGCTGGCTCGCCATGACAGTCAAGGCAACTCTCTTCGGCAAGGATTGGCGCCAGATAGCGAAACGATCTCTGCCCCTCGGTTTCGCTGATAGTGTAATACTCGGTCAGGTTTGTATCGCTGGCAAACCCAGCGAGCGCCACGGACTCGATTTCATCGGCGGCGTCCGCCTCATTGCGCGGCTGAGTGCTCACATATCTGATCGTGTGATCCGCCCTCGCAGAAAAGAGCTTGCCGACACTGGTCCCCGCAAGTGAGCACTGTAAACCCTTGAAGTTATACGATCCATCAGCGTCGGTGTTGATCAGATCCTGATTGGCGTCAATGAAATCCCATACCGCCTCCATCTGAAGAGACAGTGTCCGAGACTGTTCCAGCAGTCGCTCTTTGGCATCAGATTCCTGTATTTGATACGACATCAACCCACTGCCCATACTCAGAATGGCAACGGTTGCCAACGTTGGGACAATGACGAGGTTCCGCAAGTGCTTTTTTCTGCGTTTCTCCAAATGTCCTCTTCCAAATGGTTCGCACGAGAGATTATAGCACGCCTGCTCATCGCTCATTTCGCAGCTGGCTTTGCGAGGACTCAAAGCCACCAAAATCGCCCAGAAAAGTACCGCGAAAGTACCCGGTTGGTTGCAAACTTAAACGCAAGCGAAAACTGCACCGGCAGATTTCCTACAGTCGACAGGCCTCACGAAGCACTGCGACCTCCTCCACAGTCAGATAACGCCACTGACCCTGAGGCAGATCACCGAGTTCCAGAGGCCCGAAGGCCTCGCGCTCCAAAGCCAGAACCTCATGCCCGACATGCGTCAGCATCCGTCGCACCTGACGCTTGCGCCCCTCGGTGATGGTCAGCCAGACGGTCGTCGTCTCGACGGAGAAGGTCCTGTCCTCCGATGCTCGCAGGCGCTCCCGTGCCGTCAGGGTCTTGGGCGCAGTGGCGCCGATCTCAACGAGCGCGGGAACCGTCAGACCATCGTAGAGTTCGACACCCTGACGCAACTGCTCGGCCTTCGCCTCGCTGAGCACGCCGTCAACCAAAGCTCGATATCGTTTGGGAACATGATGGCGAGGATGGAGCAGCTGATGGGCCAGTTCGCCATCGGTGGTAAACAGCAGTAAGCCCGTGGTGTTGTAATCCAGTCGTCCGACCGGAAACAGGCCGGGGTGTTCGCTTCCGGGCACCAGCTCGCACACCGTGGGGCGCCCCTGAGGATCGTCCAGCGTGGTCAGGTAACCCGCGGGTTTGTAGAGAATAAGAAAGGTATGACTGTCCCTGAGGGTGATGAGCCGCCCGTCCAGACGCACCTCGTCGTGCTCTGGTCTCACCTTGCTGCCGAGCTCCGTAACCACCACGCCGTTGACCGTCACCCGTCCTGCGGTCATCAGGTCTTCGGAGCCGCGGCGCGAAGCCGCCCCTGCCCGCGCCAGAAAACGCTGCAGGCGCATGGGATAGGCCTCAGTCGACAAATTCGAGGTCCTCTTCCTCGACATCATCGAGCTCCTCGGGACCCACGCTTGCGTGCTCGCTCGTGTCTGCACCTTTGCCCGCGAAAGCATCCTCGCGTGTGTCCCTGTCCCCATCCTCGCCAGCATCCTCGGTTTCAGGTGCGAAGGCGCTCTGCCCTGCCGACAGGCGAGCTCGAATGTAGCTACGGCTCTCTTCGTCGGGCGCGAAATCCTCCAGAGGCGGGAGATCCTTCAGGCTCTTGAGGCCGAACTTCTCCAGAAAGGCACGCGTTGTGGCATAGAGAATGGCATTGCCGGGACCGGGATCGCGCCCGGATTCACGTACCAGCCCCTTCTCCACCAGCGAGGAGATCACGGCATCGGAATTCACACCGCGGATACCGTTGACCCCAGCGCGCGTTGTTGGTTGATGATAGGCGATGACCGCAAGCGCCTCCAGAGCCGCCTGCGAAAGTGAGCGTGTATCCCAGGAAATGACATAACGTTCGATGAGATCGTGGAAGGCAGGATGGCTGTACAGGCGCCAGCCGCCCGCCACTTCGCGCAGCTGAATGCCGCGCTCCTCTTCCTCGAGGCGCTGTGCCAGACTGATAAGTGCCGTATCGACCTCGGAGGGAGAGTTGTCGAGTATCTTGGCGAGCGCGGCCGCGCTGACAGGCTCATCGGAGACGAAGAGCAGCGCCTCGATGGCGGCTTCGAGACCGAAATCGATGGAGGACGAGGTCACCGAGGTGGCCGTATCGGCCGCAGAGGCCGCGTCGAGCGCACCATTCGCAGGGTCGACGTCATCGGCCAGGGAGACGGCAGTATCTGTGTCGCGCGTCATTTACAGCTCCTGTTCCAGCGATTTGATGAAATCGTCAAGCTCGTCGGCGCCCTCTGCGCCCTCTGCGCCACCCTCGATACCGGAATCGACGGCGGGCGTCCAGTCCTCGGGATCTCGATAGGCGATCTGTATCTCGCCATACTCATGTTCCTGCTCAAGATCGATGATGCCACGATGGTAGAGCTCCAGCAGCGCAAGGAAATTGACGACGATCAGGGTCGGCGTGCCCTCCCCTTCCAGCAAGGTAGAGAAACTGAGATGACGCCCGGCTCTCAGGCGTTCGAGCAGTGCCTCGATGTGCTGTTCAACCGGTATGGGCTTGGCGGCGATATGATCGGCTTCCAGCAGAAATATCTCACGGCGGGCGGCGAGGTCTGCACAGATCACCGCCAGTGAGTGCAGGGTCACGCCCTCCAGATAATCAGGGAGTAGGCCGACAAAATCTGCTTCGAGGCCCGCCTGACGCGCATGCATCCGCCCCTCGGCTTCCAGACGCGCGTTGAGCGAGGCGGCCACGTTCTTGAATTGCTTATACGCTATTAAGCGAGCAACGAGAATATCGCGGGCCTCATCTGGACTGAGATCGTCGAGTTCATCGTCGAAGTCAAGTGTCTCATCAGGCAACAACGAAGCCGCTTTCAGAGCCAACAGGGTAGCGGCAACCACCAGAAAATCGGAGGCGACGTCCATGTCCAACTCGCGCATCGCCTCAACAGAGGCCAGATACTGATCGGCAACCTCAGCGATCGAAATAGCTCCGATATCCACCTTTTGCTCACTGACCAGCGCCAGAAGCAGCTGAAACGGACCCTCGAAGGATTCTATCTTGACGCGATAGGACATCAGAAGTAGTCGATCCGCATCGCAGCGCGCACCTCACGAAGGGTTGCCGCCGCGACTTCGTTTGCCTTCTCTGTCCCCTCTCGCAACAGAGCATACACAGCGCCGGGGTCACTCGCCAGCTCTGCACGCCGTGCACGAATCGGCGCCAACTCGGCGTCCAGCACCTCGTAGAGGTATTTCTTGACCTTCATATCCCCCAGACCCCCACGCTGATAGTGCTCTCTGAGCTCGGCGATGAAAGCCCTGTCGGTGCCAAAGACATCAAGATAGGTGAAGACGACATTGCCCTCGACCTGCCCGGGATCCTCCACGCGCAGATGCCCCGGATCGGTGTACATTGCGCGCACCTTCTCCCATAAGGTATCAGCGTCGTCGGCGAGATAGATTCCGTTGCCGAGCGACTTGGACATCTTGGTGTCCGTGCCCGTAATGCCCGGCAGACGCTGACTGACCCGATCATCGGGGATCAGGGCGTCCGGCTCCACGAGCACCTCTCCGTAAATCGCGTTGAAGCTGCGAACGATCTCGCGGGTCTGCTCGATCATCGGCAGCTGGTCAACGCCGACGGGCACCACCGTAGCCTTACAGAAGGTGATGTCGGCAGCCTGACTGACGGGGTAGCAGAGAAAGCCCGCTGGTATCGACACGCCAAAGCCCTTCTGCTTGATTTCGGCCTTGACCGTGGGATTGCGCTCCAGCCGCGCCAGGGTAACGAGGTTGAGATAATAGACGGTCAGCTCGGCGAGCGCAGGGACCAGAGATTGGATGAAGATGGTCGTACGTGTAGGATCGAGTCCGACGGCGAGATAATCCAGCGCCACCTCCAGCACGTTGTCACGCACCTTCTGGGGGTCGTCGAAGTTGTCGGTCAAAGCCTGCACGTCGGCGATCAGCACGAAGCAGTCATACTCGCCACCGTTTTGCAGGGCGACCCGGTTTTTGAGAGAACCCACGTAATGTCCCAGATGCAACTGACCCGAAGGCCGATCGCCGGTCAGAAGGACTTTTCCCATCCGTTTCCCACTTCCCTGTCTCTGAGTGCCTGCCGTCATACCTGTCTGCGAGCCGACACTGCCATAGGCGCTTACGAGTAGGCGCCGTCATACGTATCCGCGAACAGACGTACCGAGAATGATATCAGATGGGAAAGACCAGATTGGTGAGGTTGATCGCCGTCGCCCGGAGATACCAGCCGATGGGGTCGATATACAGACCCAGTAGACTGGCCGCATAGGGCAGCAGGAAGACGACAACGAAGAAAATCGGCAGAGCGTAGCGCTGTATCTGGTACCACCGAGGGATGTATTTCCTGGGAATGAAGGGAAAGATGACGCTGGAGCCATCCAGAGGCGGGATGGGGAGCAGATTGAAGAACATCAGGCAGAAGTTGATGAACACGAAGTTCACGAGGAAGTCTTTCACCAGTTCAGGTGCGCCGGAAGCCGGACCAACGCCGCCTACGAGCAGTGCGATCAGTGCGCCAAGCAGGCCCATGAGGAGGTTGGAGGCCGGGCCCGCCAGACCTGTGAGCACCTCTCCCACCTTGATATTCTTAAAGTAGCTCGGGTTATAGGGCACGGGCTTGGCGTAGCCGAAGACCGGGCCACCACCAAGAGCCAGCATCAGCGGCAGGATAACGGTACCAAAGGGATCGATATGCTTGAGTGGATTGAGTGACAGACGACCCTGCGACTTGGCCGTCGGATCCCCAAGGAGATGAGCGACGAAGCCATGCGACACCTCGTGGATGACGATGGCGGGGGCGAAACACAGTATCCTGACAATGAATAGTCCGAAATCTTCCATACGACAAGCCTACCACATTTGCCCTATACTGTTTGGCGCGCGTCACCGCTGGGCCCTGACGCGCCGGAGTCGGTCTATCCGTCGCTGTTCGTTTCTATCCGTTGCCCGGACGCTCATCCGAGCGTTTCTCATGAGGAGCTACGCCATGGATACAAAGGATCGTACGTCTTTCATCGTGCGCACGGGCATGATCGCCGCCACCTACGCCGCCCTGACTCTGCTCTGTCTGACCCTCTTGCAGGGTCTTGCCTGGGGACCGATCCAGCTGCGGCTCTCGGAAGTGGCCTGCGTGCTGGCGATCTGCACGCCCGCCGGAGTGCCCGGGCTTGCCATCGGCTGCTTTCTCGCCAACCTGATCGGCATCGCGCTGACCGGCTCTGGGGCGCTCGGCATGCTCGATGTTCTGTTCGGAACGCTTGCGACCCTGCTCGGAGCCCTATGGATGCGGCACTTCCGCAAGCGTGAGGCGCTTGCGCTGCTTGGCCCGGTGCTGACAAACGCCCTGATCGTGCCCGCCTACCTGCCCCTGATACTGGCTGCCTTTGGCTTTTACACCATTCCCTTCACAGACATCACCCTCGTGGGGAGTTATCCACTGATGTACCTGTTTGGCTTTGTTGCCATCGGCCTCGGCGAGGCCCTTGTCCTCTATGGTCTCGGCTGGCCCCTGCTTCGCGCCCTTCGTCGTACCCGCCTGTTTGGGGATAGGAAGAGCGAACCTTTAGGGTAATGCCGAGCCCCTGCTCGCCTGAGGTAGTGCCGATTAATTGCTTGCCGAGGGTAGTGCCGATTAATTGCTTCTCTGGGGTAGCAGGAGCTCGGCGATCTGAACGGCGTTGAGAGCGGCACCTTTGCGCAGCTGGTCAGCCACACACCAGAAATTCAGGCCATACTCGACCGACGGATCACGACGCAGCCGCCCTATGTAGGTATCGTCGGTACCGGCAAGCAGACCGGGCATCGGATAGGTCTGCGTCGCTGGGTCGTCGGCAAGCACAATGCCGGGCGCAGAGCCAAAAGCCGCACGAGCCTGCTCGACCGTAATCGGCGCGGCAAATTCCACGTTCACCATCTCGGCATGACAGCGCAGCACCGGCACACGTACGCAGTTTGCGCAGATCTCAATCTCGGGCGCATCGAGTATCTTCTTCGTCTCGACAACCATCTTCCACTCCTCTTTCGTGGAGCCATCGTCTAAAAAGATGTCGATATGTGGGATGCAGTTGAAGGCGAGCTGGTGAGCAAAACGCTCGACGGTCAGTTCCTCGCCGTCGAGGAACTGTCGCGTCTGCGTGTAGAGTTCCTCCATCGCAGCCGCCCCTGCTCCGCTGGCCGCCTGATACGTGCTTACGACGACACGCTTGATGGGCGCAAGCGCATGCAGGGGTGCGAGAGCTAAGACCATCTGAATCGTGGAGCAGTTTGGGTTCGCGATGACACCGATGTGGGTAGCCGCTGTCTCGGGGTTGACCTCGGGCACGACGAGCGGCACGTCTGACTCCATGCGGAAGGCCGAGGAGTTGTCGATCATCACGGCTCCCGCCCCTACAACCGCCTCGCGGAAGCGCTCAGAGATCGAGCCGCCAGCGGAGAACAGGGCGATGTCCACGCCCTCAAAACTCGCCTCGGTGAGCTCGGCCACCGTCAGTTCGCCGCCGGCGAAAGGCAATCTGCTGCCCACGCTGCGAGCGCTGGCAAGCGCCTTGACCTGCGCAGCCGGGAAGGCCCGCTGCTCCAGGGTGAACAGCATCTCGCGCCCAACGGCGCCGGTAGCTCCGGCAACGGCGACGACGGGACGGGAAGGCATGGGCTTGGGCATGGGCCGAGGCATGATGGGCCTTTCTCGGAAGGGTTTCTCTCAGTTCAGTATATGATACACCGGTCTGGCGCCTATCCGCCTACCAGATAGCGGACGGCAATCTGCGTGCGATGCTCCAGACCGGTCTTCTCCAAAATTGTCGAGATGTGATTGCGCACCGTGCCATGCGCCAAATAGAGCCGCTCGGCAATCTGTTCATTTGACAGGCCCTCGGCGATGAGCTTGACGACCATACGCTCACGTTCGGTCAACTCGCTGAAGAGTTCGCCTGCGGGAACACGAACCTGTGTACGAATGAAGTCGAGAACGTCCGGCGAGAAAACCGTTCCTCCCGCTGCAACCGAAGTGATTGCAGAATGCAATCGTTGCACTGGACTGTTCTTGAGGACATAGCCTCGAGCACCAATCTCCAGGGCGCGTACAATGAGATCGGGTTCATCAAAGGTTGTGAGCAGAAGCGGAGCCGCCAGATTCTCTGCAATGAGCGATTGCGCAACGGAGATGCCATCAAGGTCAGGCATCCGGATATCAAGAACAGCGACATCCGGTCGCTTCAGACGGCAGAGCTCCAAAGCCTCATGGCCCGAGCCCGCGCTACCCACGACCTCAACGTCGTCAAAACTTTCGATGATGGCGGCAAGCCCCTGAAGTACGAGAGCGTCATCGTCGGCCAGTATGATCCGAATCATTGTTTTCCTCCCTTGCAGGGAAAGGTCATGCGTGTGGTAAAGCCCTGTGCCCTGTGAGCGAAAAACACACGGCCCCCAACAAAGGCGCATCGCTCCTCAATGCCTGCCAGACCCATGCCCTGTTTGATGATGCGTTCCTCCTCCTGCCCTGCACGCGTACGTGAGGCTTCTCCTTGCCCTGCGCGTACGGGCGCCACCCCCTGCTCTCCACTCCCGTTGTCACTGAAATCCACGGTGAGCAACTGTTTGCGCAGACTGATCTGCACCGTAAAGCGAGTAGCCACACTATGGCGCAATACATTGGTCAGCGTCTCCTGCAGGTTGTCATGTAGACAGATCCAGATCGCCTGCGATACCTGATCCAAAGCGCCTTCGAGCGCAAGTGAGCTTGTGACCTGCGGATGGTTGATCTCAAACTCATCCAAAACCGCACGTATCTGTGACGGTCCCGTTGGAACGTGACCCACACGCTCCTCGCGCAGTTCGTGTCGAATCGTATCAACACTGTCGCGCAGGTTCTCGGTCGCTCTCTCGATGCTGGCGCGCGCGGTCTCGGGATCGCGCTTCAGTTGCAGCAAAGCGGCCTCCAGCAGCAGGATGGAGCCCGTCATGCCATGCCCCACCTGATCATGAATGCGCGTTGCCAGCCGATTGCGTTCGGCGGCCCGTCCTTTCGCTTCAATGGTCGTGATAATGCCACGCTGGGACGAGAGCTTTGCCTCAGACAGCTGAAGCTGCGCATCCCGTATCGTGAGCTCACGGCGGACCTGCGCCAACTGGGCGAGCAGATATGCGCCAAAGACTGCCACGGGCAGCACGGCCATCGTTGTGGCCAGAGCGGAGAGCCGTTGCGGAAAGATGATGGCAAGCAGTACCGTTGCCACCAGACTCAGGTAGGCGGCGATGCGTATCTCGCCACGTCCACAGGCGAGCTCGAAAATGAGGAGTGTGGCCAGAGGCAGGAAACCATCGCGGCAGAGCACGAAAGCACAGACAACCGCGACAAGAAGTGCGATCTGGGCGCTCCAGAGGGGTGCCTTCAGCAGACAGAGCAGGAGTTTTGTCGTCAGCAGACAGGCAAGTAGCAGTCCGAAGACGATGGTCGTGGTCACCGGTGTCCATGGGGAGTCGAACAATGGTGCGGCTGATGCTTCCGAGAAACCGACCGGCAGCGTGGCTGACGCTTCCGAGAAACCGAACGGCAGCGTTGCCAACGCTCCGGAAAAGCCGAACAGCAGCGTGGCCGACGCCGCAAGCAGTTCAAGCAGGTATGCGAACCAATGTCCTTCCCTCATAATAGAGTAATATTACCTCAACTGGCCTCGGATACGCTGGTGGCCACTATTTCAACAAGGGAGGTTTCTTTCATGCGTTTAACGCTCAGCGAACCTCGCATGGTTGCGGAAGCACGTCAACAGAGTCGCTCGCATCCCCTCATCGTGGAGATACTGATCTGGATCGCGGTCTTCATCGTCGCTGGCCTGGTGATCGAAGGCACACTACAGATGATAGTCCTCCTTCCTCAGATACTTACATCGGACGCCTTCCGTGAGTTGATGCAAACAGCAGTCGCATCCGGTACGGCCGAAATCAGCTATGACAAAATCGCGCAGCTAACGATGGATACACTTACAATCAACGGCCCGTATACCATGCTCTGGATGCTCTTCTCAACACTTGGCCTGATTGCCGGAGTGCTCATCTACGTGCGTGCCATTGAACGTCGGCGCTTTACGACAATGGGCTTTCGTCGCGGCCATGCCCTGCGTGAATACCTCCTTGGCCTCCTCGTCGGCGCAGTGGTCTTCTCCGCATCAATAGGTATCTGCGTGGCTACCGGATCGATGACCTACGAGGGCTTCGTGCTTGGCTCCCTCGGTCTGCTTGCCCTGTTCTTCGTCGGTTTCATGGTGCAGGGGCTTTCTGAGGAGTTGCTCTGCCGCGGTTACTTCATGGTATCGCTGGCGCGTCGTCAACGTCTGTGGGTGGCGGTCATCATCAGCTCACTGTTCTTTGCCGCCCTGCATCTCGGCAACAATGGCATCTTTGACACGCCCTTCACGCTGCTCAATCTTACTCTGTTTGGTGTCTTTGCAGGCATCTACATTCTCAAGCGCGGCAACATCTGGGGAGCGGCAGCCATTCACTCGGTCTGGAACTTCGTTCAGGGTAATCTCTACGGGCTGCCAGTCAGCGGTGGGGGCAGGATGGAGACGGTCTTCGCCTTCACGCCGGTACGCGAGGGCGTTGCCCCGCTGATCAATGGCGGAGCCTTCGGCCCCGAAGGCGGTCTTGCCGTGACTGCGGTACTGCTGGTCGGCTGCGTCATACTGCTGCTGATGAAGACAAACCCTGCGGAGAAGGTCGAGAC
>JAIRXA010000038.1 GCA_031268525.1 Coriobacteriales bacterium
AGGTTTTGACCATCATAGGTACCGGTTGCGGTCCAGAGGTCGTTTAAGAACTCAACGTCGTTGACAAGGTCTTTGCCGTAGACTCCATCCTCAATGCGAGCAATGTCCAGAATGGATCCTTTGGTCATGGACCAGTAGTTGTTTGAGCTGACTGCAAGCGAAAAGGCAATCTGATCGTTGTAGACGGTGATATCGTCCGCTCCGGCCGCCATGCCTTCACTGATCGGTGTGGTGCCCACGACGTATCCGACCGCCCCGGCCGCATATGCCTGCTGTATACCTTGTGGGGGAATAATACCGACGCAGAGAAAACTGGCCAGAACAAAAGAAAGAAAAGCGGTTAGAATACGTCGGGGGGTTAAGGTCTTCGTTGCACTCATACGGGCCTCCCTCGTAAGAAAGAAACAGCCGGGGTTCCGTCCCGGCTGTTTCTTTTGCGGTGTTACTTTATGTAGGACTTGATCATGTCCGCGCCATACTCGTTGGCTTTGTAATAGACATGCAGTTCCTGCTTGTCATCGAGTTCATACCGAACCTCGTCGAGCAGGCCGTTCTTCTCCGCCGACATCAGCGATTCGTTGATCGCCTTGGACTTGAAAGCCCGAAACGAGCTGTAATCGCCCTTCAGCTCTGCCTCAACGCCCTGGACATCGTACTCGTCGCCATTTTCGAAGAGTTTGAGAATTGCGTAGTTGAGTGGCAGCATGGTTAGGCCTCCTTATCCTTCTTGAACCAGTCAAGTGGGTTTACCGCGATCAGGAAAATACCAATGACCATGACGATGGCTGCTGCCCACTGAATGGGCGCGAGGAAGTAGGCCTCTCCGCCACCCATGTAGAGTCCCAGCACCAGGAAGCTGAAGAAGGGTACCCAGAAGGAGAACATACCGTTGCAGGCCATACCCAGGGCCGCGCCACACATGGAGTTGCCCTTGTACCAGAAGGCAAAGGACAGACCGGCAGCCAGACCGGAAATCAGGAGGATGATCAGCGGGCTGGAGAGCACGCCGTCGGTGAACAGCGGACCTGTGAGTGCATCGATGACCATGGTTGGATACAGGCCGACGTTGCCGGCGAACAAAAACAGCACAGGTACCAGGATGAACAGCGTGACGACGCCGGAGGTGACCTGGCGGATGGTGATGGAGATGTTGTAGTCGATGACCGAGGTACCAAAGCCAGCGACTGCGCCTTCGATGCCCCAGCCCAGAGCGGAGATGAGGGCGACGGCAAGACCGGCGAGGAACATCGGATCGGTCAACTCAAGACCGGTGAAGGCAGTTGAGCCGATCATGAAGGTCGCGATGACGCATACCACGATTCCGCAGGCCATGCGGAAGTTCAGCTCCTGTTTGAAGATGATGCGGCCGATGATGGCACCGATGGCCGGACACAGCGCACTGATGGGTGTAGCGATGGGTCCCGCCATGATCAGTGCGATGAGGAAGGCCGTGGAGGCGATGGGTCCACCGATGAGAGCACAGACGATCATCACCAGACCTGGCTTTGATTTGAAGCAACGACCGAAGTCGGCAAGCCTGCCCTGAATGGCTGCCTTGATGAGCATCCAGATGGCGCTGAAGAAGTCGTTGAGGCCCGACCCCAGGGCACCGAGGATCAGCACCGCCATGAGGAAGGACATGGGCATCGCATAGGTACCAAGGGTGTTGGTGATGATGGCGCTCGTGCCGGCATCGTACCAGCCTGCGCCCTGGGCGCCCTCAAGGTAGCCATACCAGGGTATCCATTCGCCCCAGAAGGTAGCACCTGTGAGAAAACTGCCATAGACACCGTAGAGTATGCCTGACGCGATGGCAATGAGAACGCCCTTTTTGAAGAAGCTTGAAGTACGCGCTCGCCGCGCCTCTGCTAACTGCTGAGAATCGTTCATTTACATTCCCCTTTCCTGTCATTCACCTTCTATTGATGGATAGCTCCACACAGTGTCTAGGCACCCTCCTCTACTGATTTGATGTAATCGGTCAGCTCTTTGTCAAGATCAGCGCTGATCAGCGACTCGGGCGCCTCAGCGAGAATCTTCGTGACCTTGTCATAGGCACGCTCGGAGACATCGCGCGAACCGGCTTCTTCCCACTCATCGGGGTTGGACCAGTCGCTGACGGAGGGCGCGAAGTAATCGCGGAAGTGATCGAAGGTCGAATCGTTTTCGAGGAAGGCGCTCTTGGGGTCGGCATCGAGCAGATCCTCCATGCCAAACTGTTCCTCGTTGACTTCCATGCCCTTGAGCATCCAGCGCACACGCCCGATGAGCTCGTCATCCAACACGGTTTTGACCAGTGAGGAGGTGAGCAGGTTGGCGAGCGATCCGACGGTCTGGCTGGTGATATTGACGCCGGCCAAAGCGGTGTAGAGCAGACTCTGCATGGTCTCCATGCCCGCCTGAAAGTCGGTGGTCTTTGAGGAAGTGACGCCCGTCTGAGCGCGCGAGGGCAGCTTGTAGAAGTCGCGCTGCATCTGGACGTGAGAGGCCAGCATCAGTGCGGTGTCGGGGCTTGCGCACTCCCAGGAGGCCGAGCGCATGTAGCCATAGGTCAGCGAGGCTGAACAGATGACAGGCAGGCCAGGCCTGATGAGCTGAGCGAGTACCAGACCGGCAAGGTCTTCGGCGATGGCCAATACGACGGTAGACAGCAAAAAGACCGGGCTGGTAATGCCGGACATCGGTGCGGAGACAAGCAGCACCGGCTGGTTGTTTTCCGCGTAGACCTTGATGCCATCGCAGGCGTAGTTGGCAAAGAACCAGGGGCTGTTCGGGCACAGGCATTGCCAGGTCACATAATTGTTCGCGACGAAGTCCTTGCCATGCACGATCTCGTACATATGGATGACTTCTTCCATCTTCTGGATGGTGTCCGGCTCCATCGGTGGCAACACCGGCTTGTCTGTGTGCTTCCAGGAACCGTACAGGCACCACAGGCCGCGCGAGCGAGCGGGCTTGTCGAGCGGGCCGACGGGCTGGTAGCCAGCGATATCAACGTTGTCGAGTGCCTGATAGAGAATCTGGAGCTGCTCAAAGTCCTGCATGGTGGGCAAACGGCGCTCACCTTTGTAGTCCTGGACGGAGACTTCGCCGCCCTCGGGGTGGATGACGAGCCCGGCGTCCTTGGCGATGCGCACGTCCTTGGCGGCATTGACGCCGTGGAAGGTCCACTCCTGTGGCACCTGGGACACGGCCTTCTCGACCTGCTCCTTGGTGAAGTAAACCGTATTGCCCTCGACCTTGAAGCCGTTGGCCTTGAAGACCTCGATAGAGTGATTGGCCTCGAAGACGATGCCCTTCTCGGCCAGTATCCGGCAGGCCTTATCGTGCACCTCCTGCATCTGGTCGGGGGTCAACAGTCTGAGTTGTCCTGCTACGCTCATAAGTTTCTCCAATCTGTCGTATCTGTCGTCGTTTACAGCTTTGTGGCAAGGTCGCGAATTTCGGCCTCATGATCCTCCAGCCACTCCATCGCCTGAATGAAGTGCTGGGTGTAATACAGGTACTCGTAGGGGTCGACATCCGGGTAGGTGATGACGTCGGTCGTGCCCCAGCCGTGGACGTAGATGGGGCCCTGAAGCAGCGCCTCATAGAGATACTTCTTCTCTATATCTGTAAGTGGTGGAATTTTGCCGATATCCAGTACTTCCTGGTTGTAGGCGCGAATGAAGCGCTCGACACGATCCAGACGCAGGATGCCGTTGGTGGTCGGCGCCCAGGAGGCGAACAGGTAGTGCATGCCGAGGCCCAGGTCGAAGAGGCGAGAATCGACCATGGCACTGTCGTAGTCAAAACTGCCGGTGATCGCGCCGTTCAGGTCGTACTTGAAGTTGCCGGCGTGAAAGTCGTTATGGCAGCAGCACATGAACATCTTCGCATAGTCCTCGTCGGGGATGGTTGCCTTCTCGCAACAGTCTTTGACATAGTCGTAGGTCGCGTCAAAATACTTGATGAAGACATTGTCCAGATTGTTTTCCGCGTAGGTCTTGCGATAATCCTTGAGCCGGGCAGGATACTGCGCTATCAGCGTGTTGCAGGGCTCGCCGCCCTCATCGAGGAAAAGGCTATCGCCGTGCTGGCCCTGCGGGTCGAAGTCGTAGGTCGAACTGTGCAGCTCAGCCATGTTGCGTGCACCCGACGCTATCGTGACGTCGGCAAGGCCTTCTTCGGCCCAGTTTGGCATCCAGTCGTAGGTCTTCACGCCGTCGATGTAATTGAAGACGGCAAAGAGGAACTCCTGATCGCCCTTGCCGGTGTCGACCATTTTGGCCGCGTAGGTCTTGCCGTCGACGGTGTCGATAGGCACGGCACAGTAGGTGAAGCCATGTTCGCTGGCGTGGCGGAGCAGACGGTGCTCAAATATCAGCGAATCCGTCGACTTGCCTTCGCGATATTTACGGAAAAGCCAGGTCTGCTTCTCGCCACCCTTCTCCGTATAGATGCCAAAGGTGACATTGACATAGCCGCCAAAGATCTGGTGGACCTCCAGCAGCTTGCCGATGTCGTATCTCTCTTCGACGATCTCACGGATCAGAGCATAATAGAACTGTTCACGTGCGACCTCGCAGGCCGCCTGCAGGGACTCGACCGCCTGCTCGGATTCGAGCTCCAGTTCACGCAGTTTTTCGGGGGTGTTCGGTGTGAACCGCTTCATCAGGTCGATTTGCATCTCTACATACTTACCTTGGGTCATAGTGTATGCAACTCCTCTCTCATGCCTTCCGCTTTGGACAGAGCACTCACTATTGATGCTTGATGTGGGTAGAACTCAGGGTACGAAACAACCCTGCCACACACAGGCACTACTTTGTGACTAGGTTAGAGATTGCCTTCTTGCTCGGTAAGTCCCCAAATATGTGGAGAATGCTCAGAATCTGACCTTTGTCGGAAAGGTCAGATTCTGTACATAGAGTAAGAATCTGATGCTTTTATGACCGTATGGCAGAGTATGGCAGAGGCTAGAGGGGATAGATGAACAGTCCACTGCGGGGCTTTGGCTCAAACCAGGTTGATTTTGGTGGCATGAGACGTCCGGAATCGGCGACGGCGAACAACTCGTCAAGCGTGCAGGGGTACAGCGCAAAGGCCGCACCCTGTTCGCCGGGGAGCGCATCAACGCGGCGCTCAAGCTCCTCAAGGCCAAAAACTCCGCCCACGTAGGAGATACGTGGGTCGCTGCGAGGGTCGGTGATTTTGAGCTGGGGACCTAACAGGAGGTCATGCAGAATCGAGACGTCGAGTCCGCTTACCGCATCATCTGGCCGCCGACCCTCACGAACGCGCAGGACGTACCACGAGGACCAGGCACCATCACGCAGATACAGCCCGAACTCACCGCGTTGTGTGGGCCTGAATGGCTGTGTGCTGGCAGCAGGAGTGCCGGCAGCGGGCGTGCTGGCAGCAGGGGTGCCGGCAGCAGGGGTGCCGACAGCGGGCGTGACCTCAAAGTCTTGCCCGATACGGGCGAGCAGATCCTCTCGATTCAGGCCGTTCAGTCCTTCTATCACACGGTTGTAATCGTAGATGTGCAGCTGGTGGCTGGGGAAGAGTATGGCCAGGAAGCGTGTACTCCCGACTGCGGCCGCCGCGGCTGCTCGATGGTGACCATCCGCGATGTAGAGGGTATGAACGGCGGCAAAGGCTGTGGTGAGCGCCTGCTGACGTGCGAGGTCATCGACGCGCCAGATGCTGTGTCGAACACCATCAGGAGCGATGAAATCGATCAGGGGCTCAGCGTCTCTTATCTGCTCATCCATCAGCCTGTTGATGTTATCTTGTGAATGATAGGTGAGAAAAACCGGACCGGTCTGGGCCTGGAGAGCCTCGATATGATGGATACGATCACTGCGCTTCAGCGCACGGGTGTTCTCGTGGCGTCGCACGACACCTGAACGATAATCGTCGGTTGCAACAGTGGTGACGACGCCGGTCTGGCAGACGCCATTCTGTTCAAGGCGATAGAGGTAATAGTTCGGCATGCTTTCACGCTGGTAGATGCCTGCACGCTCGTCGGCGGCAAGGAGCTCGGCGGCGAGAGTATAGACCTGCGGATCATACTCGTCACAGGCAGGCAAGAGGGCACAGCTCTTGTCGATACGCAGGAAGGAGCGAGGATGCGCGGCGATTTCAGCGGCGGCCTCGGTGCGGCTGAACACGTCGTAGGGCAGAGCGGCCACCTCGGCGGCGAGGGTGGGATCGGGCAACCAGCAGGAGAAGGCTTGTACATCGGCCACGGTTACAGACCTTTCTTACGTTCTGCTTGGATGGTACTCGGATGCCTTGACGGATGATTGGGTACAACTGCAGAAGGTGGAGTGTGTGTGCTGATGCGTGATGACGCGTCCCTCTGCTGCCCGCTCCGCAAAGCCTCGGCGATATCGTCAGTGTCGAGTATATGGCGCTGTTGCGAGGGCAGGGCATCAAGGAAGATGCGTCCGTAGCCTTTGGTGAGCAGGCGTGTGTCGGCGAGTATCAGGGCGCCGGAGTCGGTTGAGGAACGAATGAGACGCCCGGCGGCCTGCTTGAGGTCGATGACCGCCTCGGGCAGCGAGTAGTGCCGCCAGGTATCGCCGTCCGTGAGGCCTCGCTCCTGCAGCAGGGGATCGGTTGGGCGCGTGAAGGGTAGTTTGGGGATGATCACGCAACGCAGCGTGTCACCCGGTGCGTCAAACCCCTCCCAAAAGGAGCGCAGCGCAAACAGGCTGGTAGCCCTGTCTGCCAGAAACTCGTCGCGCAGTCGCCGGGCATTGAAGCCGCGGGTCTGACAGCGCAGGGTCACGCCCGCCTCGGCAAGCGGCCCCCTCAGCTGGTCAAAGGCCGCCTCCATATCACGTCGGTTGGTAAACAGCGTCAACACGCTGCCGCCGAGCGCCACATGCACCTCGTAAAGCAGGTGTTCCAGGGCGTCTCGATAGCCATGCGTCCTTGGTTCAGGCAGATCCCTGGGCACGTAGATGGCCATGTTGCGCTCGTAGTCATAGCTGGAATGCAGCTGCACCGCGCGCCAGCGCTCGGACGGGAGACGGTCGAGTCCACAGCCGCGCGCAAAGTAGCCAAAGTCCTCGCCTGCCGCCAGGGTCGCCGAGGTGAAGCAGACGCTCATCTCGTTGGGGAAGAACTCGTCAAGGAGCACCGTACCGATGTCGATACGTGCGGCAACCAGTCGATCCCTCTGTGTCTCCGGGCGTCGATCGAGCTCCGCGTAGTAGACGTAATCGTGATCGCCACCATCCAGTATCAGGTTCAAGGCATCGAGCGCGCCCTTGAGTTCCGCGGCGAGACCGGCCAGATCGCCCGTCGCTTCGGAGAGTTCCTCAAACTGTGAGGCGAGAGACACGATGTCCTGAAGGCTCTTGAAGAAGACCTCCAGACGTCTGGCAAAGGACAGGCCCGCCGAGGCGAGCATCCCCCAGGGGGCAGTGTCGCGATTGTGTGCGTTAATCCACAGATCGACACGGTTGTAATCGCTCTGCTGGGCAAGTTCACTCAGCTCCTTGAGATAGGAGAAGAAGGATTCATTGAGCACAGGCAGGGAGGCTGCCTCATCCCGGACGCCATCGATCCGTCCGATGAGCAGCGAGGCGCCCGCCAAATTGGCAGCCGACAGGCGCAGGGAGGCAAGGGTGCCTGTCGTGGAGAGCAGCCCGTCGAGAGTCGCTTTCATGCTCCGTGCCTCGACGAGCAGAGTCAGCTGCTTGCGCGCTTCGTCTTCCACGCCATGAGCCTCATCGACAACCCACTGGCGGATGGGTGGCAGGATGCCTCCCGAAGCCATGACGTCGCAGAAGAGCAAGGCGTGGTTCGTGACGACGATATCGGCCTCGGCCGCCGCCCGGCGCGCTCCATGCAGGAGGCAGTGTTGGTAGTAGCGGCATTTGCGTTTCAGGCAATCCTCGGCGCTGGCGACCACCTCAAAGCGCGCCAGCTCTCCAAAGTGCAGGCTCAGCGGATCGAGGTCACCCCACGCGCTCGTACACACGAAGCTCAAGAGCGAAGCCAGCAGCGTCGGTGCCGCGGTATTCTCATAGGAGCGATCGGCTCGTGTCAGATGCATGAGTTTACGCAGACAGGGGTAGTGATCGTAACCCTTGAGGGCCACATAGGACAGGCCATCGGGCAGCGCTGCGTCAAGACGGGGCAGCTCGGCATACATCAGCTGGTCGAGCAGAGAATTGGTCTTGGTCGCCACGCCACAGCTGACATGGTTGCGTGTAGCGAAGAGCGCAAGCGGTAGCAGGTAGGCCATCGATTTGCCGACTCCGGTTCCCGCTTCTATGGCACGATGGGTGTTCGTAGAAAGTGCGCACGCCACCTCACGGGCCATCTCAAGTTGTTCGGCGCGAGGCTCATAGTGCTCGTACATCGTTTCCAGAAGTCCGCCCGGTGCAAATAAACTGGCAAGCTCGTGTTCATCGAGCGATATCAGAGGCTGGATGCCTCCGTCGAGCTCCTGTGCGTCGACCTTCTGACGTTTGGGTCGTGCGCGCTCTCGTGCCTGGCGGGCTTTCGCGAGGGAGAAGTTCTGCGCCTCCATGCCTCCCATCGCTCCCGCAACCTGAGCGAGCACGGGGCGCAGCGGCCAGTCGGTGGCAGGGAAGAGCTGCGCCATGAGCGCCACGAGTCCAGCGGGCAGATCGCTGAGCGCCACGAGCATGATGCGCCACAGGCGAGCAAGTGCCTCAACGTCGTCGATGGCACGGTGGGTGGACGGTGGCGCGCCGAAGGCCTCGCTCAAGGTCTGGAGTTTGTGCTCTCTCATGCGAGGTAGAGCGATGCGCGACAGCTCGACGGAGTCGATCCAGCGACTCCGATCAGCCAAAGGCGAGTCGACAGACGCGCTGGCCGCGATGAACGCCCAGTCGAAGGAGGCATTGTGGGCGATGAGGGGGCGCTCTCCCACGAAGGCGGCCAGCTCGGCGACTGCCGTGCGAGCGCTCGGGGCGTCGCGCACATCAGCGTCCGTGATATGTGTGAGTTCGGTGATGAAGGGTGGGATGGGCCGCCCGGGATCGACGAAGGTCGAGAAACGTGCTGTGATCTCGGGTCCGCATACGATGGCGGCGGCAATCTCGATCAGGGAGTCGTGTTCGCTCGCAAGCCCCGTCGTCTCCGTGTCGAGGACGACGTACTCCTCCTCAAAGGCTCCAAAGACGGCATCGCGTGCCCGCGTTGCCAGCGTTCGATACCGTTCGGCAATGTCAGGGTCGGTTCCAGGTATCAGATACTCGTCAAGAAGAGCGGGCATGGATCAGGCGTCGCCGTCCCTGCTGTCGTCGGTTTCTGCGAAGTAGTTGGGCGCGTTTCCGATGCCGTACAGCGTTTCGTCAAAGTGCAGGTGATCGCCATGCTCTTCGTAAAGCATTGCGAAGACCTCACCTTCCTCATCGCCTGCGTGAGCACGCTCGACAATGATGGCGTCGCTGGGACCCTCGTCAAGCTCCACATAGCCATCGTAGACAAAGACATAGTCGCTGGCTACGA
Source organism: Coriobacteriales bacterium (assembly GCA_031268525.1). Classification (GTDB taxonomy): domain Bacteria; phylum Actinomycetota; class Coriobacteriia; order Coriobacteriales; family UBA8131; genus JAIRXA01. Next base: position 9,481 of record JAIRXA010000038.1, read on the forward strand.
GTGCCATCTGCCGGATCGTGTTGCGCGCGGAGGCGGTGCATTCCTCAATCGTATCTTCCGGATGATCCTCAATGAAGAACTCATCGTCTTTCAGCAGGATGGTGAAGGGGTCAAAGCCTTCGCCTGCTTCCAGCATTTCTACCGCCTGGTCAAAGGCGTACAACAGCATCTGGTCGGCGGCCTGCTCCGAGCTTATCTCCGTCTCACCGGATTGCCTTATGTCGTCCGCGGTCATCATGGGGTCTCCTGTTCTCAAATGGTGTCTATCTGTGATAATACCATCATTGGTGGTGGTACTCCCCTTACGAGAGAAAGGAAGTTCTGTCTATGCGTCATGAATTACGTGAAGTGCCGGTTGCTGGAGCACAGAAAATTTCGCGGATGTGTTTTGTCTGCGGTACCGATAATGATATGAGCCTGCATGCACGCTTCCTGTCGCTTGCCGACGGGCGGATCTGCGCCGAATTCGAGGCTCAGGAAATTCACCAGAGCTATCCAGGCCGCGTACACGGCGGCGTCATCAGCGCTATCCTCGACGAGACGATCGGTCGTGTGATTCAGGTTGACCAGCCCGACGAATTTGGAGTCACGATCGATCTCTCCGTGAAATATCGATGCCCGGTGCCCATCGGCGAGTCTCTGTTGGTCATTGCCTGGAAGACGAAGGAGACCAGCCGTATCTTTGAGGGAGAGGGACAGGTGTTGCTGGTGGATGGCACCGTTGCCGCGCAGGGCTTCGCGCGCTATTTTCGTCAGAGCTTGAACGCCATCACCGCCGACGGGCTACCCGAGGTGGAATGGTTTGCCGATGAGCGCCCCCTGCCCGCCAGCGTGAAGGCATGACGATAAGGCGGATGGGTAGGCTGATGCCCGTCCCTACGGGGCGTTCTCGACCTACGAGGTCTACGAGGCGCTTTTGATACGCTTCTCCATGAGGTCTTGCATCGTTATCGAGGAGAAATGCTTGCTCATGACCTGCTTCGCGCTCGCCCAGACCTGATCCGAAAGGCAGTCATCGTCGAGGCCGTACCAGGAGGTGTCCTCGATGTCGAAGGTGTCGTCCAGCGTGCCCTGGGCCGCCTCAAAGACTTCCAGAACCGTGATCTGATCCAGAGGCCTGGCGAGGCCGATGCCGCCATTGATGCCGCGACAGGCGCGAATGATGCCCGCTTTCAGCAGACCTTGCTGCACGGTACGGGCAAAGGCGTAGGTTACGCCGTGTCGGTCTGACAAAGAGCGCAGCCCCAGACAGCAATCCGGCTGCTTGGCCAGATCAGCGATCAGACGAATCGCGTAATCGGTTCTCTTGGTGATCTTCATGCTTTCCCCTTGCCCTTGTTTGATGCACACACGTTAATGCATGCATGTCGATGCACGTATGTCGGTGCACGTATGTCGGTGCACGCACGTATCATATTAGCCAAACACTTTACCATTTTCGTCTCTATGTGAACATGGTTTTTTGGGAGGTTTTGAGGGCAATCCTACCGGGCCTTCCACAGCAAACTGCAGGGCAAACCGCAATGGCCGAATCGCCATTGACAGGGCACACTGCACATGCTAATTTAAGAAACTGGACAGTATGGTACCGGACAATCGAGCCGACAGACCATGACAACAGAATAGTATGACGAAATTCCAAGGGACTGGCCAGCAATGAACGGGCGGCAGGGTTTGGCAGGCTTGTTGTTGAACAGTCCTTGAGGCAGGCTTCAGAAACGATCCAATGCTCGTAGTATGACTGCCTTTTCTTATGCAGCTCAGCGCTGCTTCAGGACGGGAAACCTGGTTTCCCATCTTGGAGCAGCGCTTTTTCTTTTACCCCTGCTTCTGGATGAAGCTTGGTCGCCGTTGGCATCGATGCATCGGTGGAGCCCCTTACCTCACTTTCCCTCTTCCCGCACTCTCCCTTACACCCTCCGGATGGAACAGGAGCCTCTTGGGCTCCTGACCAGATAGCACAGCCACCGATAGGAACTGGAGAAAACAGATGGAAAAAGCGATTGAAAGACTCAGGACCTTGATACAGGCCGGGAAGGCCGAGATCCCTGCCGAACGAGCCGTCGTTGGCGGAACGCTGGTCAACGTCATGACCGGCGAGATCTACGGGGCGGATGTTGCCATCTATGGTGACACCATCGTTGCCGTGGGCGATGTGGACAAACACATCGGCCCCGAAACGGAACTGATCGACGCGAAGGGGACCCACCTCGTTCCCGGTCTCATCGACGGCCATATCCACAGCGAATGCAGCAAGCTCAGCATCACCTCGTTTGCGCGAGCCGTGGTTCCCCGCGGCACCACCAGCATTGTTTCCGGTTTGGACGAATACATCTCGGTATCGGGTCTTGGGGGCCTGCGCGAGGTCCTCGACGAGGTCAAAGGGGTACCGCTCAAGGTCTTTTGGGGCGCACCCTACCGCACGCCCTATACCGTGCCCCAATCGACCGTGCGCTTCAACTTCAATAAGGAGGTCCATCAGGATGTGCAGGGATGGCCGGAGTGTTTTGGTGTCTGGGAGACAGTCCGAGAATTTGTCACCGAGGGGGACGAGGACACCCTGGGAGCCATCGTGCAGGCCAGGCGGAACAGGTTGCCGGTATTCGGCTGCGCTCCCATGGCTCGAGGCTCAGAGCTCGATGGCTACCTCTGTGCCGGCATCCGGCTCGACCACGAGAGCTATTCCCACGAAGAGGTGGTCGAGAAGATGCGCAAGGGTATGCACATGCTCATCCGCGAATCCTCGGTTGCCCATTTTTTGGCCGAGAATATCCGCGCAGTCACAGAGGTCAACCCCGCCCTGGCGCGGCGCGTCAGTTTCTGCACCGACGACGTGACTGCTTCCGACGTTCTTGCGAAGGGCCATCTCGACCATGTGGTGCGCCTTGCCATCACCGCCGGTGTGTCACCGATGATGGCCATCCGAATGGCGACCATCAACAGCGCCGAAGCCTACCGCATAGACCATCTGGTAGGCTCCATCTCGCCTGGTCGGATCGCCGATATCCTGCTGATTGACAAGCCGAAGAGCTTCCACGTGCAGGCTGTCATCAGCAATGGCATGCTGGTGGCACAGGACCGGAAACTGATCATCCCTCTGACGCCGCCTTCCCGCAGCCCTCTCCTCAGCGGCGAGCTGAGCTGCCCGCTTACGACGCCGGAGGACTTTCACTATAGGGTCGGGATCGACCAGGGCTTTGCCCGAGTCCTGTCAATGGACGTGAAGGGCCCCTTTGTCCGGCAGCGGCGCGATGTGGATCTGGCGGTCTGCGACGGCGTCATACAGCCCGATGTCGAACAGGATGTGGCCCTGGTCTCCGTGCTGGAACGCTTTGGCAAGAATGGGAACCGCAGCCTGGCCTTCTGTTCGGGATGGAAGCTGAGGAAGGGAGCCATGGCCACGTCCTGTTCGCCGGATGACAACAACATCGTCGTGATGGGTGTCGATGCCGCCGATATGTCGCTGGCGGTCAACCATCTGATTACGAACGGAGGGGGCACGGTTGTGGTGGCGAACGGTGAGGTCCTCGCCTTTTTATCCCTGCCGGTAGGCGGCATCGTCAGCGACGAGCTACCAGAGACCGTGGCGGAGCAGGAGGCCGTGCTGACCGAGGTCGCTCGCGACCTCGGGTGCGAGTTGCCTGAGCCGCTGATGTATATGTCATTCCTTCCCATCACCTCCATCCCCGACTACGCCATAACCGATGTCGGCCCGGTGGATGTACGGGCACTCGACACCTTCGATCCCGTCCTCGAACTGCGGGAAGGTTAGGTGGGTGCGATGGAGAAAGAACGGCTCAAGAAAGAACGGCTCAAGAGGCTTTTGGATGTGGCGGCTGGTCGCGTTCCAGCCGATGTCGTCATCAGAGGTGCGAAGGTTGTGGATGTCTACAGCGGCACGATCCTGCAGGCGGATATCGCCTTGTGCGACGAAGCCATCGCCGGTATAGGGAGCACCGGCAGTTATCGGGGGGAGCAGGAGATAGACGCTTCGGGCCAGTATGCCGCCCCGGGGTTCATCGACAGCCACATCCACATCGAGTCCTCCTACCTCAGTCCCGAAGAACTCGGCTGCCTGCTGGTGCCACACGGCGGAACCACGATCATCGCTGACCCCCATGAGATCGTCAATGTCTGCGGTCTGACGGGCCTTGATTATCTGTTGAAGGCGAGCGAGGAGACGGCTCTGGACATAAAGTTCGTCCTGCCCTCCTGCGTCCCAGCAACCCCGTGGGAGCATGCAGGCGCTCGCATCGACGCGGATGCCATGCGCGGTCCGCTCAAGGACGAACGCATCCTCGGTCTTGGCGAGTTCATGGACTATCCCGGGGTCGTCAATGCCGTAGACGGCGTCCTGGACAAGCTGCTTCAGGCGCACGCGGCAGGCAAGCTGATCGACGGCCACAGCCCTGCGCTGACGGGCAACGCGCTCAACGCCTACTGCGCCGCCGGCATCTCAACCGACCACGAATGTGCCACGGTCAAGGAACTGCAGGAACGTGTATCACGCGGCATGTACGTGCTGATGCGCCAGGGCTCGGCCTGCCACGACCTGAAAAACCTGCTGAAGGGCCTGACTCCCGAGAACAGTCGACGCCTCCTGTTGTGTTCCGACGATCGACAGCCGCAGACCATCAGGGAGCTCGGTCATCTGGACGATCATCTGCGCATCTGTGTGCAGGAAGGGGTCGATGCCATCACCGCCATCCGAATGGCCACCATCAATGCAGCCGAGTGCTACCGTCTTCATGATCGGGGCGGTATTGCTCCCGGCCTGCGGGCCGATATCGTCCTGCTGGATGACCTGGAGGACTTCAAGGTGCGTACGGTGTTCGTCGCCGGGCGCGTGGTCGCCCAGGACGGTCGCTACCTGCCTGAGGTCTGCCGCCAGGGCATCGAGGCGGTGACCGGCAGTATCAGGGTCAAGGACTTCTCGGTCGAAAGACTGCGTTTGCCGCTCAAAGGCGACAGGGCACACACCATCGGCATGCGTCCGGGAACCGTGGTCACCACAAAGCGAGTGGAGACGGTGCGGCGCAACGCCGCGGGTGAGTTTGAGTTCGAGGCCGATCGCGACATCGCCAAGATTGCGGTTGTCGAACGTCATCAGGGTACCGGGAATGTCGCTTTGGGGCTTTTGCAGGGCTACGGTATCAAGCAGGGCGCGGTTGCGCTTTCCATCGCCCATGACAGCCACAACATCATTGTGGTGGGGACCAACGACGAGGACATGGCCGGCGCGGTGGAGTGCCTGATCGTTCAGGGTGGCGGCGTCGTTTTCTTCAGGGACGGCATCGCGATAGATGGCATGCCGATGCCCATCGGCGGCATCATGAGCGATCAGACGGGTGAATGGGTCAGCGAAAGGCTGCAAGGGCTGCAGAAGGTCGCCTGGGAGGTCCTCGGCGTCAATCGGGAGGTTGAGCCGATCATGTCTCTCTGCTTCATGTCGCTGGCCGTGATCCCGGAGATCAAGATCACCGACGAAGGACTGTTTGACGTTACCGCCTTCAACTTCATCGCGGTGGATGCCGAGGGCGAGCTCGAAGACGAAAGGGGAGTATCCCTATGAGAAGTATCATGAAGAAGACACTGGCGATACCGCTGTTCCGTCGCGGCGACATAGGTGGTGTTGCCTATCTCGTGACCAACAACATCGTCAACTATCTGATCGTCATCACCACCCTTTCGGTGGCGCTCGAATGGCCGAATGAGATCGTCTATGGCCGCGTCATCCCCGGCATGTCCATCGGGCTTTTGTGCAGCGGCCTGTACTACGCATTCATGGGCTACCGCCTCGCCAAAAAAGAAGGTCGCAGCGACCTTGCCGCCCTGCCCTCTGGGGTATCGACTCCGGCGATGTTCGTCATGCTCTATGGGGTTATCACGCCTCTGCACTATGCTCTCGGCAACCCGGAGTTGGAATGGGCAGCCGGAACGGCCGCCTGCTTCATCGGCGGCTTTGTGGAATTCTGCGGCGGGATAATCGGCCCCTGGATGAAGAAGAACATCCCCCGGGCGGCCCTGTTGGGTACCGTGGCAGGCATCGGCTTCATCTGGATGGCGACTCAGGGCGTGTTCGACATCTTCTCGGACCCCGTGGTCGGCCTGCCCATCCTGGCGGTGGCGCTCGTCGGACTGTTTGGTGGCTATCTCTTTCCCGGCAAGATATCGCCTTTGATAGTCGCCATAGTCGGCGGTATCATCTATGCCTTCTGTCTGGGGCGTACCAGCTTTGACTTCTCCGGCATCGGCTTTTATTACCCCAATCCGGTCACGACCGTCCAGAGCATGCTCAGCGGCTTTGCCATCGTGGCGCCCTACCTGACCATCATCATCCCGATCAATATCTACAACTTCATCGAGACGATGGACAACGTCGTGGCGGCAAGTGCGACAGGCGACGACTACAGTGTGCGCGAGGCCCAGTTTGCCGACGGTGCCTGCACCATGCTGTCTGGCATGTTTGGAGGCGTTGTGCCGAATACCGTGTGGCTGGGCTATGCCGGCCTGAAGAAGACGGATGCTGGCATCGGCTATTCCGGCGTCTCGGGGCTGATCCTGGGAGCGGCTGGCATCTTCGGCCTGTTCACCTTCCTCAGCAGCATAGTGCCCGCTGCCATCTACGCCATTACGTTCCTCTGGTGTTCCATCATCATGGTGGCGCAGGCTTTCAAGGACAACGGGACGAAGTACTACGCCGCCGTGGCGCTTGCCATGGTGCCGCCCGTCGCAGACTATCTCTTTACGCAGGTGACAGGCGCAGTTGGAGTATCGGACATCTGGACGGAGACCCTCGCCAGCGGCCTTGTTGGCTACGGTGCCGAGGTGACCGCCACGCTCCAGTCAAACGGTGTCATGTGGAGCGGGGTACCTGCCGTGAAGGCGGGGGCCATCATCATCGGCATCCTGCTTGGCACCTTCATGGTGTTCATCATCGACAAGAAGCTGGTCAAGGCTGGCATCACAGCTTCGGCCGGGGCAGTGCTTGCGCTGTTTGGCATCATTCACTCAGCGACGCTGGGATTCCATCTGCTCTCACCCTTTGTCCTCGGCTACCTGATCGTGGCACTCATCTGCTTTTTGCTGCACACGGGACGCAACTCCTGGTTCAAGCCGCCCGAGGACTATGAGTATGTCTGATGCCTGAC
>JAIRXA010000152.1 GCA_031268525.1 Coriobacteriales bacterium
GAACTACCCCATGCCTTAAGGACTGTCTTGCCTGCCAGTATAGACCTCAAGCGTTGCGAAAGGGCGCACATTCTGAAAATATGTTGCCAGAACGGTGTCAATTGGGCCCAATTGGGGCCCATTGGGGAAGGATGAGGGTCAATCGTGTCAGTTGGGGACGGGGTGCCTGGTCAATTGTGTCGCTCGCCGGAAAGGCACAGCGAGTTTGAGGCAATCAAGCCTAATCAAGCACTCCCTATCCTTATCCTTATCCCTATCCCTATCCCACCCGAACGCTCCGTAGCCAGGGAAAGTGAGCTTCGTCGATGCTCGTAGGCGCAAGAGAGATATAGACCTGATCGAAATCGAGCTCCGTTGCGATGCGCATGATGTCTCCTTCGTAGGCGGCGGGATCGATAAGCATCACGAACTGACAGACAGTGGAAAGGTAGGCGACGAGGGGCTCATTTGCCGCATCTCCGATAATCAGCACACGCGGACCCGTCGCTCGCGTGTCGTTGACGATGTACTTCACGGGCTCATTGCCTGGCAGATAGCCGACATCGCCTGCAGCCAATCGGGCGTTCGCGGGGGTGGACAGGGCTCCCGCAGGCATGAGAACCTCGGTGAAACTGCCTGACGCACGTGCCTCGGCAATGCCGTCCGTTACCGTATAGCTGAGCTGGGCGGATGTCGCGGGATACAGCCAGGTATAATCCTCGAGCGGCACGTAGTTCCTGCCAGCCGTCTGGGTGAAGTTTCCGGCAAAGCTGCCCTCGTGGAGCTGTTGCTCAAAGGCATCAAAACCCGTCTGGCGCAGATCCGTGGCACTGAGATTGGAGCGGGGGTTGTGCGACAGGTCCTCAGCTATAAGGGTATATGCCCAGAAAGCCGCTTCGTTGGTCCAGGACTCATCACTATGATAGAAGACCTCCTCGAGCGCAGGCGCCTCCGATTCTTCTGCCGTCAGCAGGGGACGCAGGTCAATGCTGGACACATCGTATTCAGCAAGTCCTGCGAGAAGATCGTCGGCCGTCTGGTTGGCACGCGGTTCGAAAATTCCCTCCGGTAACTCGGTAAAATCGCGCAGGTAGCGGTCGGGGGTGATAATGAAGCTCAGGGGGATCTGCTGTACGGCAAGTCGATCTGCCATCCCTGCTGTCTGCATGGCAAAGCCATCGGTGTCGATGGGGTGTACGCTGAGATCAAGATGATGCAGGAAGCCCTGTTCATCTACAACGAGCGCAAAGTCGGAAAGCTCGCTTTTCCGCATTTCATGAGCCGCAAATCCATAGAGATCGGTTGCATACTCCCGAAAAGCTAAGCCTTCGGAAATCGTGGTATCGATGAGTTCAGGAGCCTGCAATGCCCCATCGGATGGTAGATCACGCAGGGCAGCAAACAGCGCGGGAGCCTGCGACTGCAGGTTGAACACCGCAGAGCCAAACAGCAGCAGAGCAGCCAGCCCGCCAGCGATCACCTTCCTGACGAAATAACGCTTCATACCCTTTGGGCCCTCACGATTGTCCATCCTGTCACCACCTCACAGTAAGAAAAAGCGCAGAGGCTGCGTGTCGCCGACCGTCACATACATCAGACAGACCGCCAGCAGGACAAGGATCGCAGGGGGATAGAGTACCTCAAACACAATGCCGAACTTCCTGCCGCTCGCCAACGCAGCATTGGCCCAGGCAGCAATCGGGTTTGCGAAAACAAGGGCCGCCAGCAGTGCAGGAGCCTGATCCTTGAGGAAGAAGAGCGTAGTTGCGTCGTTCACCACAGAGGATCCGCCATAGAGGCCGCCTGATCCAAGCATACTCGCAAGATAGTGTAATGCATCGGCAGGGCTGTCGGCTCGAAAGACGACAAACCCGAGAATCATCGCGAAGACAACAGAGATGTGCCGCAAGGCCCCAAGGCCTCGGCGCTCCCCCACGCGAAATGCCCGCTCAAGAGCGATGAGCAGCAGATTGAACAGACTCCAGATGATCAGGTTAGGCTCAAATCCCAGCCAGACCGCAACGAGTGCCCACACCACGACGATGTCTCTCAGACGAAGGGAGCCGTCGCGGGTACGAACTCCGATCAACGGGACGAGGTAGTCGGCGCACCACCGCCCGAGCGAGAGATGAAAGCGGCGCCAGAAGTCCTCAACCGTCGCTGCCGCCCAGGGATAGCGCATGTTTTCCTCATACTTGAATCCAAAGACCAGAGCAAGTCCGATTGCCATGTCCGAGTAGCTCGAAAAATAGAAGTAGACACTCAGCGCAAAGGCCACAGCTCCGAGCCAGGCAAACGAGGCAGGCAGAACGGTCTGCTGATCGAGGGTGAAGGCATGGTCAGAGAGCGCAGTGAGGGCGTCGGCGATCAACACCTTTTTTGCCAGCCCGACGATGAAACGGCACAGGCCGGTAGTGAAACGTTTGAGCGAAGCCCGCCGAGCGGCAAGCTGTCGAGAGAAATCATCGGAGCGAACAAGCGGCCCAGCGATGATCTGCGGGAAGAAGGAGATATACAGCCCGACCTTGAGCGGATTGCGCTCCACCCGCGTCGTGCCACGCAATACGTCGATACAGTAGGAGATCGCCTGAAAGGTAAAGAAGGACACACCAATGGGTGTCATGGGACCGAGTATGAGCGAAGGCATACCAAAGAAGCTGCCGATCTCAGATTGCATCGTTGCAAGATACCTGAAGATCAGCATCAATGAGACGTTGACCAGTATCGTCGCGATGATGACGACGCTGCGGCTGCCCTGCGTGACACGAAAGGCATCGGCCATCAAGCCCAGCAGGTAGTTGACCAGGATTGAAACCAGAAGCAGGATGACGAACACCGGAGCACCCCAGGCATAAAAGACAAGGCTTGCCAGAAGCAGGATGACGTTTTGCGCCGGGGGTGCGAAGGCGAAAAGGTAGTAGAGCGCACAGACAAGCGGCAGAAAGACAAGGATGAATGTCAGGGAGGCAAAGGACATCGGTGCACCTACAACCAATCCAATTCCGTGAAGTAGGTGGCGCGCTTGCGGGCGGCCTCGGCGAGTTCGGCGGCACGCTGGCGAGCGCGCTGCATCCATTCCCCTATCATCGCGCCGCAGACCGGATCATCGAGGAGAATCTCGGGGGTATCCACCACATAAAGACCCTCGTTCGCCACGCCCCGGCGGGCATCGAGAAGGTTGCGGCTCAGTGAACAGAGAAGCTTGCCTCCGTCGGGTAAAGGCAGGTCGATATGCTCAGGTGTCTCCCGCAGGTCTTGGAAGCGCAGGCGCACGGATTGGTAGTTGAAGTCCTCAAGCAAGACCGTGCCCCACTTCTCATCGGCAAACTCAAGGTTTAAGACCAGTCGCGGCAAAAGACGTTCATGGGTCAGGGTCTCACGTCGGTTACGCCCCATATTCTCTGCAATCACGCTCAAGACACTCGCAGCTCCCTGAAGCTCAGGGTTCGAGATGGGATGGCGATCATAGAGGAGCAGGTAGAGCTGCTGACGAGTGGCCTCGGTCATCCCTGTAAAGCCAAGAGCGTAGCGCCAGCCGCCATCGACACTGCTGACATGAACGACGGAGGCAAGCATGCGACAGTGGTAGCGCCCCTCACTCAGGACGAGATCGAGCCGTTCGCCGGGAGCAAAATACCAGGGAAAGTTACTGATGAAGGACAATCCGCTCTCCGAAACATCATCAGTCGTCGCCGTGAAGTCATAGTGACGCGAAATGATCGTACAACGACAGGCGAGCTTGATGCGCTCGGAGCTGCGATGCTGCTTTCGCGAGGCCAGAAAGAGCAGGTCGATGACCACGTGCACTCCAAAGAATAGGGACCAGAACAGGACCATTACGACATCGGAGCCATTGCCTGTGACCAGGGCTATGAGGCTTCGGATAAACGCGGCGGCAAGCACGGTGGCCATGATCAGTGAGAAGGCCATCTGCCCACGCATGCTCTCTGTGCGCTGGTTGGTCGTGTTCTTGTTGGTGACGCGGAAGACTCGCAGCGGGATATGAAGCAGCGCCTTGAGCGCGGAGAGCAACAAAGGCCCAAAAAAGATCGTCTCATAGGTATGGGCCCAACGGAGATTGCGCGTATTGCGCGACAGCACACGCAGGGAGAGCGTCAGGAAAATCCAGGCGGGAAGCCAGAAGATGAGTACCTCGATGAGTGATGCCCGCACGGCAACGACCCCAAACAGGGCAAAGGCTACCGGTGCCGCCAGGAAGAGCAGGTGGCGCAAGGGGGTGTACCAATGTAAGAGCAGAGCAAGATAGCTCAATCGCTGAGCACTGCTCAGATGACGACCGAAGAGCGCATGATGTCCCTGGATGGCGCCAACCGTACCCCGGAGCCAGCGCTTTCGCTGGGTGAATAGCGAATGAATGGACAGGGGGGTAAGAGCTGAGCTGTATACCTCAGGAAGCGCGATGGAGCGGTACCCTGCCTTGTGAATACGTATTGAGGTAGCAATGTCTTCGGTAACCGAGATCGTTGAGAAACCACCAACGGCTTCGAGTGCCGCGCGTGCGATGAGAGCGCCCGAGCCCGTCATCACCGCCGCATTATCAACGGTACGCCCCGGCTGGAGTACGCGGTGGAAGAATTCCTGTTCGTTGGGAATACGCGTATCTGCAAAGAGGTTATATTGGAAGAGATCGGGGCTTACGAATCCCTGACGCGTCTGCACGAAGCCAAGGGCGCCACGTCGCGCCTCGCGTCCCTTTGGGAAAAAATACGGCATCGTCTCGAGCAGGAGTTCACTGCGTACGATCGCGTCGGCATCGAGGATCAGAACATAGGGGGCGCCGGTGTGCGCCAGGGCATTGTTCAGGTTGCCGGCCTTCGCGTCGGTAGCGACGGTACGCGCAAGATAGGATACTCCCAGATGGGAGGCGAGATCGCGCATCTCCGTACGAGCCCCATCATCGCAAAGGGTGATATGGAGACGCGCAGGATCTGGGTAGGCAAGGTGCATGCACGCATGGATGGTCTTGTAGAGCAGCGCCGAATCCTCGTCGATAGTCGTAATCAGGATGTCAACGTCAGGGTAATCCGCGTCCGCTAATTCAGGCCGCGGTGGCACCAGAGGGAAGTTTGCGGCATTCGTCAGGCAGACAATCTGTTCGATGAAACCGAGGAGCTCAGCTAAGAGCAGAGCGATACCAAGCGCACCAGCCAGCCAGCCAAAGCCGATCGGTAGGGTAAAAACAATACGCCAGGCGAGGTACGCCATCATCAGTACCAGCGTAAAGAAGACGAGTACTCGATGCCTGAAGGGTACCCTGGCGCGCGACCGCCGCGAAGCACCACCGAGCTTCAGGCGCGGCAAATTGCCCGAAAACAGCGGCTCCCCTGGAGACTGCGTCGCCATTCACCTTACTCAATCATGCTTCTTGAGATATCGGTATAAAATACCTATGACTTCCGAGAAATCGAGTGGTTTACCGATGTGCCCATTCATGCCAGCCGCAAGACACTGTTCGATGTCTTCCCGGAAGGCATTTGCCGTCATGGCGACGATCGGTATCGTCTGTGCTCGCGGGATATCAAGCTTTCTGATCCTGCGAGTCGCCTCCAAACCGTCCATCAGGGGCATCTGCACATCCATGAAAATGAGGTCGAATCCCTCCGGATCCGCCTGGAAGGCTTCGACAGCCTCCAAGCCGTTCTCGGCGATCTCGATGGTAACCAGAGTCGGTTCAAGCAAGGCACTGACGATCTCGCGATTTACCTCGATATCCTCGACCAGTAGGATACGAAAGTCCTCGAAATCGCCTTCTCCTTCCGCGAGCGCGTCAGGTTTGTCTGCTGCCTCATCGGCAAGGATCTCGCTACCGATGATCTGGTTGATACAATCGGCGATACTCGAAGGGAACAGCGGCTTGGGCAGGTAGTGATCCACTCCCGCCGCGCGCGCCTCGTCCTCGATCAGCCCCCACTCCGTTGCCGATATCATGACGACGATCGAACGCGATCCCTCCTTGTTCTTGATGCGCTGGGACAGCTCGATGCCATCCATGCCAGGCATCTTCCAGTCGACGAAGTAGATATCGTAATCGCCCTTGTGTTCGATCATTTCCAAGGCCTCAGCACCCGAGGAGGCGACATCACAGGTCAGGTCAAAACGATTCGAAAGCTCTGTGAAGAACAGGCGGATATCTTCGGCATCATCAATGGCCAGAATACGCACCGTACTCCAGTTGACACCAGGCAAGAGCAACTGTGGGTGCCGCTCTGATCCTCGTTCGGCACGGAAGGTGAAGGTAAAGTTCGAGCCTTTTTCGAGTTCTGAAGTCACCGTCAGCGCACCATCCATCATCTCAACGATGCGCTTGGAGATAGCCAGCCCCAAGCCCGTTCCGCCGGAACGGCGCGAGGTGGTCATCTCGGCCTGCTCGAACTCGGCAAAGACCCGTTCGATCTGATCGGCGGCGATACCGATGCCGGTGTCCACCACGGAAACACGAATCATAACCCGGTCCTCATCGCTGTCCACAAGACGAGTTTCGAGGGTGATGGAGCCGCCTGCAGGCGTGAACTTCACGGCATTGGTAAGCAGGTTCGTGATGACCTGCGCCAGGCGCTGATCATCGGCAACCAGTGAGCGTGGGATGTCGTGGTCAAAATGCACATGGAGCATAAGTCCACTCTCCTCTACGCGGAAGGTCATGAAGTTGACCACGCGCTGCAGCATGCGATCAAACTCAAATTCGACCGGCGACAAAACAAACTTGTTCGCCTCGATCTTGGAGATGTCGAGGATATCGTTGATGACACCGAGCAGGTGGTTTGAGGCGTTTTCGATCTTGTCGAAGCAGTAATCCTTGCGGTCAAGATCATGGGCGGCCTTACCGATGGTCGTCATGCCGATGATGGCGTTCATCGGAGTGCGCATCTCATGGCTCATGTTGGACAGGAAGGAAGTCTTGGCTTCCGACGCCTGCTCAGCACGATTACGGGCCTGCTGTATCTCGGTGACGTCAACGGAAACGACGTAGTAGCCAATCTTCTCCCCTGCCGGATCGAGGAAATTGCTGGCGGTTCCCCGGAAGTATTTATCGAGCGCAGGCACATGGATGACCTGGGCCTCGTAGCCTTCAAACAGGGCGTTCAGCGGGTCGTAAACCGAGTCGGGCGGATAGAAACTGAAGTCGCGATAATGCTTGCCAACAACTTCGTCAAAAGACTTGCCCAAAAGGCTCAGGATGGCTTCATTCATGTAGATGATCCGCAGGTCGAGATCGATGATCGTCATCGGCCCGTTCACCGAATCGACGATACCCTGGGCCATGAAGTCAATGCTGTTGGCAAGAAGACCGAACTCATCGGTTTCGATGGAATTGAAGCGGAATTGTCGCCGACCTGAACGAAATTGTGAGACGCCGTTGATCAGGCGGCGAATTGAACCGGTGATTGAGTTGGCAAGCCAGATGGCAATGAGAATGACGGCGAAAATAAGAATGGCCGTAGTGAGGATCAGTCTCAGAGAGGTATCTTGCAGATTATCGAGCGTAATAGCACGCATCTGCTCGCCCGAAGCGAGCGCCGAATCCTGAAAGCTCTCGATGCCCGCGCCAATGGTGACCATCGCAAAACCACGCTGCGACCAACCATTCTCCTCGGAAGGCGCGTACTGACCAGTGTAGTAGGGAATGGCGGCGGCAGTCGTCGGCTTATACACGCCGGACCACAGAATATAGAAGGAGCCTGAGCCACCATCGTGCGTCAGATCCATCCAACCGGTGCACTGCGGTGCGTTGTTCAGATAGCGGCCATCGAGTCCCACGTAGCCATTGGCGGTCAATGCGGCAGCGGGTTTTTTCGTACGTGACTGCTCATCGAAGGTTGTGACCCCTTGAATCAATTGCCGTACGCTGCTACCGTCATCCTCATAGGGTTGAGGATCATAGAGCAGGTCGGGCCAAGCCGCCCTGAACTCATCAAGATCGCTGCTACCCGTGCGTGCAGACAAGTCCTCGTAGATCGAAGTCTCGAGCCAGGGAATTTGCTCCAGACCGGTCTCGGGATCGTAACCGACGATGCTGTGCTGGCGCGGATGCGCAATCGAACGACACTGGTAATCCCAAATGAATGCGTAATTGCCCTCGAAGGCGCTCGGCATGTCGGTGTAGCGATCCTCCATCGGCGAGATGTGGTCAACAAACTCCATGATATGGTCATGATTGAGGGCAAGGCTCACATAACCAAGCAGCGTGCCATCCTCGGCCGTAACGGGTTCAATCCAGCGCACGATACCCTCAAAATGAACGCCAAGCGGATTTTCCTGGCCAGCATAGGCCTCGGCAGTCGGATCGAAACTGAGCTTGGCGATCGTGTCATACAGGACCTGCCCGCGTTCCAAAAGCTCCCGGTCATTGATGTCGAGATAGGCGTCGTTAAGCAGGGGTAGGATGGCTGCGATGGTCGCCTCATGCACCCCCGTGAAATCTCCGGAGGTATAGGAGATATCCAGGGCAGCGATGGTCTCGGTCTTGAGTGCTGTCAGGCGCTCGATGAGCATGTCGATCTCCTGACTGGAGTCCAGGGCATTCAGCGCGTTTATCTCGGCATTCACTGCCGAGATCGCCATCTGCTTTGGTGTGTACATGCCGATATAGTGAGAGGGGACATAGGCCCCAATCACATCGGAAACATAGATCTCACCGGGAGCAAGATCGGAGATGTAGTCCGCAAAGGTCTCCGAACCGATATAGGTGTTTGCCCTGTCGCTCAGATCAAGCAAGGCGGTAGACAGGGGATAATTCCTTTTTGTCGAATCCTGCGCAGTGACCTTGGCGAGCTCCTGCAAATCGGGACTCATGAAGACGATCTCGTCGTAGAGTGGTACCTGCTTATACTCGATGATATCGGGCGAACGGTAGTGAAAACTTCCGCCAAAGACAACATCGTTGTTCTCTGGGTTCGATGAAATATCCGTCACCGGTGCGGGTTGCGGCGCATCGACACGCACCCAGGACATACCATCGGCAGCGAGATCCCAGGTTCCCGGATCGACGATGTTCGCGGTCTGGGTTTCGATGAAAGCCTGATACTGTGCAGCAAGAGCGGTGTAGTCATCACCCTCGGGCCGTATCGCCGCCAGATAATCTATATCACTGTCGCGATCATAAAGGAAACCGGCAATCTCGGTAGCCGTATCGGTCGTCGTTCGCTCGAGCGTCTCCATGGCCGACTGGCTGAGCTCCTCGATGGCATCCTCGATCGCCTCTTCACTCAAGGCATCGCCAAGCAGAGTGATCTGATACCACGCCAAAGCAGTAAGGAGGATGAGGGGAACAACCTTGACGAGAACAAATATGAGGATAAGCTTACCTCTGAGCTTTAAGCCCAGACGATGCGCCAAACGATCAAGGAGCCCGCTTACCTTGTTTTCTGTATTTGCCATATGACCTGCACATGTACCCCATCGTCAGACTATCACATCTCACATCTTGTAATTCGCCTATTGTAGCGGAAGTTCTGGTCGCGTTGTAGCAAAACTCAATCCCACTCAGTTCCCGCCATTCACCCCCGCCATTCACAAAACTCACTACACCTTGAAACCACGGGCCTTTCTGATCAGCCGATCACGCTGCTCATGAAGCTGGGCATCTAGTCCGACTGGGTAGCTGTGTGGATTGAGAAAACGGCGGTTGGAGAGATGCAGCTGTCCCAAGCTCGTCCGTGTATGCGTCTGCGCTTCACGTGCCGAAACCGACTGCCAGACGATCACGCCATTGCGGGCGAGGGGTTCCAGTAAGTTGATGGCGCGTCCGCCGGAGAGGTCCTTGCGCCGCAGGTCATCGTGTGGATCGATGATCAGATCGTCTGTCGGCGGTAACTCCTGGTCATAGACCATGTCGCCGATCATGATCCCGTCAGCGTCAAAATAGCGTCGCAGGCTCAGAATTCCGGGAAAGGTTGATTTGCGTGACTGTTCGGAAACTTTGATGTGCGGTTGCCAGGCCCGCTCGGTGCAGGCGCGCGTTGCCGAGAGCTTATAGACACCGGGCAGGGCAGGCTGGTCGTAAGCGGTGACGAGCTTGGTGCCCACGCCCCAGGCATCGATGCGAGCGCCCTGCTCGCGCAGGGAGGCAATGGTCTGCTCGTCAAGATCATTGCTGGCGATGATCTGTACGTATTCAAGACCGGCGGCGTCGAGCAGGCCACGCGCCTGGATGGATAGCCAGGCGAGGTCGCCGGAATCGATGCGAATGCCCGAAAGACGCTGTCCTCGAGATTCCATCTCATGGGCAACCGTCATGGCGTTACGCACACCAGCGATGGTGTCGTAGGTATCGACAAGCAATACACAGTTCTCTGGGCTTACCTCAGCGAAGGCGCGAAAGGCCGTCAGTTCGTCGGGGTGCGCCATCACCCAGGAATGCGCGTGGGTCCCCGAAACGGGCAGGTCGAAGAGTCGCCCAGCCGCAACATCGGAGGTTGACGAACAGCCGCCGATGATGGCGGCACGCGAGGCGTAGATGCCACCAGCAGGACCTGGTGCCCGCCGAAGTCCAAACTCCGCAACCGGTCCTTCCGCTGCCTGACAGACCCGTGCGGCCTTGGTAGCGATCAGGATCTGATAATTCACCTGATTGAGAAGGGCAGTCTCGATGAGTTGACACTGCATGATGGGCCCGATGACTCGAATGATGGGCTCATAGGGGAAGATGACCGTCCCCTCGGGTACCGCATCAACATCAAGGGTCAGGCTGAGCGCACCCAGGGCGTCGAGAAAGTCCTGTTCAAAAAGCGGTGTATCCGCCGGAGTTGTGAGGGTGGCAAGCCAGCTGAGCTCCTCGCTGGTGAAGGCAAAGTCTGCGATGAGGTCCACAAGCTGCGCCATACCGCAGGCGATGGCATAACCACCCTTGAAGGGATTTTCTCGGAAGTGCATGTAGAAGCAGGCATCCTCGGAGATCAATCCGGTCTTGAAATAGGCCTGCGCCATCGTCAGCTGATAGAGGTCGGTGTTAAGCGCCTGGCTCACCATCATCAGGAAGCCTCAGAACTGCTGCCATCGGTACCACTGCCTCCATTGCCCGAACGCCGACGGCGGCGGCGGCGAGGCGCCTGCTCATCCGCCGATGACATCGCCTTGGCAATGGGCCTTTCGCACTCGCTGGCAATGGGCCTTTCGCGCTCGGCTCGGATGCCGGAGGAGTTCTGTCCCGGACGCTGGCGCGTCCTCGGCCTGAGTTGCGAGTCGGCCTGTGACTTTGGCTGCTGCCCGGGCTGTTGTTTTTGTTGTTGCCTGGGCTGTGGTTTGGCCTGTGGCTTTGGTTGCTGACCGGGCTGCGGTTTGGGCCGTGGCTGTGGCTTTGACTGCCGACTGGGCTGCGGATTGGGTCGCTGACCGGCCTGTTGCCCGTGTTGGGATTCCTGCCCCTCAGGGGAGCTCTTGCCTGCACTTCGCCGACGAGGTCGACGTATCTCGGTACGTGCCTGCACCTCCGGTTCCTCCAAAATCTGAGCCTCTCGCTCGATTGCTGCCAGCGCGAGTTGTATCCCCGAAGAGGGACAGGCCTCCAGTGCGTTCCGTGAGATGCAGCAGGGGCGTTGACAGCCTTCATCCTCGCCGGGGCTGTCGAAGTCGCGCAGAGGAATAGCGAAGGACTTGCCGTCTTCAAGACGCATATGAATCACTTCACGAGGCGTGTCGAAATCAATGACCTTTGCCTGCCCAAGCGGTGTCGTAATCACCGCACCTTTCTTGGGGGCGCGACTCTTGAAATCCTTGTACGCCTCGAACTCATAGCGCAGACAACACATCAGCCGTCCGCAGGCACCGGATATCTTCACGGGGTTTAAGGGCAGATCCTGCTCCTTTGCCATACGGATCGAAACCGGCTGAAACTCTCCCCCGAGACGGGCGCAGCAGAGCTCCTCACCACAATGCGCGAGACCACCGAGCATCCGTGCCTCATCACGAACACCGATCTGGCGCATGTCCACCCGAATATGAAAATGTGCAGCCAGCTGACGCACCAGCTCACGAAAATCAACGCGCTCATCGCTGGAGAAGTAGAAAACCGCCTTATCGCCGGAGAAGAGAAACTCGACAGAGACGGGTTTCATGTCCAATCCGTGCTTCGCAATCATCTCACGAAAGACAGGCAGGGCCTCCCTACCCTTGGCATCCAATGCGTCGATGTGCTCGTAATCGAGGTCGGTCAAGGCCCGAACGACAGGCTTGAGCGGCGTACTCAATGCGTTGATCTCTGCGATGCTGACCGTAAGCGTACCATCGACAACCAGCCCAATCTCCCGGCCACGCTCGGTATCGACGAGCACATGATCACCTGTCTGATAGGAGCCGTTTGCGGGGTCGAACCAAAATACCTTGGGGTTGTAGCGCAGCTTTACAGCCACAACGCTGTGCGAGGTGGTTTCATTCATGATGTTCCAATACCTCCCTGATGGTAAACAACAGGGATTCGAAGACGGATTGTACCGATACATTATAGTGCATCCGATCCTCTGCCTCATCGACGACGCTCAGCGCACGAATCAGCGCGGCCTCATGCGTTCTCTGGGCTGCACAAACGATGTTGCCATGAAAATCGGTATTCACGATGTCCTCTCCGCGACCTATACGCATGAGTAGGCAGTCTCGCAGCCAGGAGCGGATGACAGCAAGCGCCTCGGCAATCTGCTCACGTTCACGCACGCCGAGCTGTCGTGTGAAGCGTTTTTCCAGAGCCGCAACGCCGCCTTTGGTGAGAAAGTCCCTCCCCTCCTCCAACTGCTCGGATTGCGCCGCCCTCAGCTCATCAAGGGGTGCCTTGAAGATGCGCGTCAAGCTGCGCGCAGCCTCCAGCACATCAAGCGAGTCGGCACTGAGCATTCGCTCGACCTCGCCGAGGACCGCAACGCGCGCATCGCGCCGGGCCTGCGAGCGTACGAAGGCGCGCGCGCGCAGCGGCGAGCCACCAGTCGCCGCAAGGGCGATCCGTGCCTCACGCTCGGTCGCGGCGCCATCGTCAGTGAGCGTACGCACCGCCTCAACCTCGGGGATAGAGCGGAAAGCAAGGAGCTGACAGCGTGATCGTAAGGTTTCAAGCACGCTTTCAATCGTGCGCGCCATGAGGATGAAGACCACCGACGACGTAGGCTCCTCAAGCGTCTTGAGAAGCGCATTGGCCGAGGCGGCCCCGAGCAGGTCGGCACGGGTGAGCACATAGATCTTGGCACGGGAGCGCACGGGAGCGAGCGTTGCGTCATGGATAAGCTCGCGTATCTGAGCGGCGAGATAGCCTTCCACCCCCTCCGGCTCGACGATATGCAGATCGGGATGGGTGCGGCGTGCGACTCGGACGCAGTCCTCGCAATCGTCGCTTCCTACAGCGCCACCTGTTGTGGCCGCAGGACACAGGATCGCCTTTGCCAAAGCAATCGTCGCCTCAGTCTTGCCCGAGCCGAGCGGACCAACAAAAAGATAGGCGTGATTGAGATGGCCCTCAAAGACCGCAGTCGCAAGAAAGCGCGCCACCAGCGGCTGACCGAGCAGCGCATCAAAGGGAGGGGTGATTGTCTTTGTACCCAAAACGGCATGCCCGCGGGCACGTGCGGCAGAAGACCTGGTGGGCCCTGAGGAGATAGACGTCATCCACGCTCCTGTCTGATGCGCACGAGCAGATCCTCGTCAATGGGGAAATCATGCCTGGCGGCACGTGGAAAGAGGTCGGCAAGTTCCTTGAAAACAGCGTCGGCGGTCGCCTGCTTTTCGACGCGGCTGGCAACCAGACGCACGCGTTTTGGCTCCTCGGCCGCGATGAGTTCAAAGCCTTCGCACACCTGCTCGTGAAAAGCCAGGCCCTCGGCTTCCAGGCGATCGGCACCATCCTTCACCGCACGGTCAAGCGCCGTCTTGGGGTCATGCGTCAGCACGATGGTACGATCGGGTATAAGCCCCTTACTGCCGAGACGGTTTGCTCTGCGCACCAGATCAAAGCCCAGGGCACGCGCCTGTCCCTGATAGGCTAAAGTCGAATCGGTGAAGCGGTCGCAGAGCACGGCCATGCCCTCTGCAAGAGCAGGCTCAATCAGCTCGGTAACCAGCTGGGCGCGTGCCGCCTCATAAAGCAGCAACTCAGCGATCGCATCGAGGCCAGCGCTTTCCCGATCGAGCAGAACAGTCCGTATTCGCTCGCCGATAGCAGTGCCGCCTGGCTCACGTAGGCAAAGCACCTCATAGCCCGCCTGTTCGAGTCGTGCCTTGAGCAGCAGCAGCTGGGTTGATTTCCCAACCCCTTCCCCGCCCTCAAAGGTGATCAACACGCCTCGCTTGCCTTCGGATGTCGTCGTGGCGCTCATCGTAGCACCACCGAAGGGTTGTAGAGATCATGCCCATACGTGTCGATGGCAACGAAGGCCGGAAAAGCCCTGAGCGTGAGGCGGTAGACCGCTTCGGTACCAAGATCGGCCCAGGCAATGGGCTCAGAAGAGGTCACGAAACGTGCCAGATAGGCAGCCGCTCCGCCCACGGCCGCAAGGTAGACAACAGCCAAATTACGACAAGCCTGCACCACTTCGGGAGAGCGTGGCCCTTTGCCGATGGTGACGGTAATGCCCGCGCGCAAAAGCTGAGGCGTGGCGAAGTCCATGCGTGAGGCGGTCGTCGGCCCAATGGCTCCATGAGGCCTGCCGACAGCGGGAGGCGTGGGACCCGCATAGAACAAGGTCTGTCCCACCAAATCAAAAGGCAGACGATTATGAAGGTCAATGTAGGAGAGAGCGCGCTCATGGCCCGCATCGCGCATCGTGTAGACCGTGCCATACAGAGCAACTTCGTCACCGACGAGCAGATGGCGCAGATCAGCGTGATCGGCAGGCAGGTCGAGACGGACAGGCTCCCTACTCATGCGCAAACCCCCCTCTCTGCTCGACCACTCCCTGTTCGACCGCTCTCGTTTGACGCTGCGGATCGGCGGTGATCGCCCGGTGTCGCGGATCGGCGGTGATCGCCCGGTGTCGCGGATGGACCGCTTTCTTCTTTGTCCTTACCCGGCACCACATCAAGGCTTACAGAGCGCAGAGCACAGCAGCCGATATTGACGGCCACCGGCAAGGCGGCGATATGGCTTGGCGCGGTCAGAACATGTACGGCAAGCGCTGTCGTCTGCCCACCAAAACCACCGGGGCCGATGCCCGTTGCATTAACCGCCTCTAACAGTTCACGCTCAAACAGATCGATTTCCGGACGCTCGTTCACACTACCAAGCTCACGCAGCAAGGCCCGTTTGGACAGGGTGGCCACCTTGTCAAAAGTCGTTCCAACTCCCACACCAACGACGAGCGGTGGGCAGGCATTCGCAGCCTTCTCGACGATGGCCTCGACGACGACGCGCCGTACGCCTGCAAGGCCCTCTCCCGGTGGCAGCATGACGATCCGCGACGCATTATCGGAACCGCCGCCCTTCAGCATGACATGCAATCGCGCACCCACGCGCTCGGGGCAAAGCGCAAGCTCACAGAAGGCAGGGGTGTTATCGCCACTGTTGCGACGATCGATGAGAGAATCGCGTACGAGACTCATGCGGAGGCCAGTCGAAGCGTAGGCATCGGCAACGGCGGCATCGACTTCAGCAAAGATGTCAGTAGGAATAACACAGTTTCGTCCCGCCTCCAAAAGCACCCAGACCGTCCCGGTATCCTGACACAGGGGCACACGGTCGCAGGCGGCGATGGAGGCGTTTTCGATCAACTGCGACAACACGGAACAGGCACGCTCGGATCCCTCCTGCGCAGCTTTTTCCCGCGCCTGAGCAATCTTGAGCGCGGCAAGCACATCCGGACGCAACGCGCAGGCGACATGCCCGATGGCCTTGCCAACCAGACGGGCGATCTCGTGGGGATCCAGTCTCTGCTCCTCGTATCTCATAACAATTCATTGTACCGGAATGCGCACTCCGTGCGACGGCAGGCTCAAAGGTCTGCCGACCATCAGGCAAGATCACCTCTGCCCCCTGGGGCAGTCTTCGTGTCTATCTCATCCGGCTCCCAGAAACCTGAAGAAGATCGGCCAGCTGGGCCTTGATACTCTTTGCAGAGTTCTTAAGCTCGGCAATCTCCTCGGTGTTGAGGGGGAGCTCGACGATACGTTCAACGCCCTTGCGTCCGAGAACCGCCGGTACGCCCATATGCACATCCTCGATACCGTACTGCCCCTCCAGGCGGGCACAGACTGAAAGTACGCGTCCGCAGGGATTGAGCATATCACTCACCATCTCAGCGATTGAGGAGGCGGGAGCATAGAAGGCCGATCCGGTCTTGAGCGCATCAACGACTGCCGCGCCACCCTGCACGGTTGCCTGCACAATGCGCTCGATGGCGGCAGCATCGACGAGGTCAGACAGCGGTGTGCCCTGCACACGCGCAAGGCGAGGCAAGGGTAGCATCGCCTCACCATGCGCACCAATGACCAGAGCCTCAATATCAGCAGGCTGGGAGTTGGTCTCGGCAGCGATTGCAGAGATGAAGCGCGCCGTATCAAGCACGCCACCCATACCGAAGAGGCGAGCAGGCGGCAGGCTCGCCAGATCGTAGGCGAGATTGACCATCACATCGAGCGGATTGGTGACAAAGAGGTAGAGCGCATCCGGCGAGGCGGGCAGTGCGCCAGCAAGTACGGAGCGCACGATACCGGCGTTGGTTTCGAGCAGGTCCTCGCGGGTCATGCCCGGCTTGCGCGGTATGCCGGCAGTGACAACGACAATGTCTGAAGATGCGGTTTCGGCGTAATCGCCCGTGCCCATGATCGTCGGGCCAAAATGCTCGTTTGATCGCATATGCATCATGTCGAGGGCCTTGCCACGCGCCACGCCGTCGACAACATCGATCAGCACGACATCGGCCACCTCCTTGAGCAGAAGGAGCAGAGCAGCATTGGCGCCAACGTTGCCTGCACCGACGATGGTAACCTTAGGGTACTGTGTGGGCACGGTCATCTCCTGGCCTTCCTCTTCCCCCTGGCCTTTCCCGTCCCAGTCTTTGGCTTGGCAAGCTTGCTGGCCTTCTCCCTTTCCTTCTCTTCGCGCAGGGGACAGGCGAGGTTGGGGCATATCTCCCAGGGACCTCGATTGGTGGTGACCGTGACCTTTGGCGCTCCACAGGCTTCGCAGACCTTGCCGGTCGCCGCCAGGGTACCCCGTTGCGGCAGCGGATAGGAGGTGTTGCAGGTCTCGTAGTTCGTGCAGCGGATAAAGCGCTTGAG
>JAIRXA010000154.1 GCA_031268525.1 Coriobacteriales bacterium
ATGACGACTCCAACGACTGGGCAACCAGCGAGATCCGCGCGTGGCTCAACGGTGAGTTCCTGAGTGGCTTTACCCCCAACGAGCAGCAGCAGATCGCAGAGACGAGACTTGTAGACACGAATACCACCGACAAGGTCTTCCTGCTGAGCGTGGACGAGGCCGAGCGCTACTTCAAGGCCAACAGCGACCGTGTGGCTCAACTGGACGGTGAGGCGTGCTGGTGGTGGCTCCGCTCGGCGGGTTCCCATGGGTCTCGCGACGCTGCGTACGTCCACAGCGTCGGCGGCGTCGGCACCGACGGCTTCTACGTCGACCTCGGCTTCGGCGGCGTGCGCCCCGCCTTTTGGCTCAATCTGTGATCTGGGGCAAAAAGCAAGACGGGGCAAAAGAGGACTGAACACACAAAAGAACACAAAAGGGACGGGGTATTTTGTGTTAGCATTATAAAAGTACGGCTCTGAATCGCACAACTCACTTTCCTAACACAAAATACCCCGTCCCTTTTGTGTTCCTGCGTCCGTCCCCTCTGTCAGAGACCCCCCCTGTCGTCCCCCGTCTACACAATCGATCATTGAATGATAACAGCCTGCTGGTTCAAGTCGTTATACCTTGACTCAAAGACATCCCTATCGTAGGAAACGATTGCCCCTACCAGCGGGTCGGCTACAGATACCAGATTGCTGGAGGTGTCGTAACCGACGAGAACCATACAATGCTCCGGAGTAAACCATGTAAAGGAACCACCGCTGACCTCCCAGGTAACGCTGTAGTACCCCACTTCGCAATATCTTGTCCCCCAAACGATAACCGGTGTGCCTGCATTTATATAACTGAACAAATCGGAAAACGACGTCCCGGAAATATCTTCGGCTCTCTTGGCGGATCCCTGTGCAAGAAGATAGCTGTTTGCCGTAGTAACAATCACTGGAGCATAGCAACCAAACGAGCTGCCATCCCGCGGATTGCCCACAAAAGCGACGCGGGGGTCAGTAGTTCCCACTGGGCCCTTATCTAAGTAGTTATCGGCGAGATCGCACTTATCGGCGCCAAAAGAGTAGTAGTTCAGCAGAGCCGTCAGCGAGGTGATCTCACAGCCTGTCGCCAGTTCTGGAGATTGATTCAGCGCGATAAAACCATCGATGTGCGACGCCGCTGCGCTTCCCTGTTCATCAAGATCCTGCTCGCTGTCGCTGATCCCGTCGGTCGCTAACTCGGATTCATCAATTATTGCCAGGCGATCTGCAGCACTTACATCTTGGAAGGACTCCTCGTCAAACACATCATTTGGTGATTCGATAAGGATTGGCTCTGCCTTGGAGTTGACGATGAAAAAGATACCGATACCGATACCCAGCAAGAGAATAATTGCGACACACAAGAGTCTACGCGGGTATTTTTTGTCCACGAGATCACCATTCATCATAATTCAGGGGCGCGTTGGGATCGCTGGACAGGAATTTCGAAAGCACATAGCCGGTCTGCCCGTTGTAATTTATTTGCGTCCATCCACCCGACTCGCTCAAGCGCTCAACGGGCTCGCGGGTGTTGATTCGCACAATGGCGGTTGCGGAGATGGAGGGGCTTGTCCTCAGCGTGACAAAGTCGCTGGCACACACGTAGAGAACGTCTGGCGCAGGTGGTGCTGGCGATGTCTCGACCGATGCCCGGTTTGATTCAACTTGCTCGCGAAGCTCATCCAAGAAAGTCTCGGCGGTTCCCATGTTGTCGAAAGCTATGCCTTCCTGAAGCCTGCTTACCATATCTGGACTGAGGACTTGCAGCTCATTGATATTAAAATCAGTGATGCGTTCCAGCTGAGATGTATCCCCGATAAGCCCGTGGTACAACACCACATAGCCGTCCTGTTCGATGAGGTAGACGGCATTTTCATCGGCGTTTCCACCGCCAGCTTCCCGTCCAAGTACTTCGGGCGACTCCGATACCGGGGTGGACGCGGGTGGCTCTGATGCGACGTTGTTGGCAGTTGACCCGCCGCCAGCATCTGTGACCAGCACGAACACCACGGCCAGTAGCACTACGCCGATTCCTGCTGCCAGCGCGTAAGGCAACCATTTGGCCGATAAGCCCGATTTTGATCGGCTCACGGCCATCTGCCCTGAAGGATACGCTTCATCGGGTGTCGCCAAAGGTGTCGCAAAGGGTGCGGCGGTAGGTGCGGCGGTCTCTGGTACAGCAAAAGGTGCGGCGCTCTCTGGTACAGCCAAAGGTGCAGCGGTATCGGCTGCCAACCCCGCCGCAGTTTCGCTTACCACTCTGTGGCCACACTCCCTGCAAAAGGTATCACCCTCTGACATATTGGCACCACATTGGTCGCAAAACATGGCTACGCTCCAATCAATGGCAGATCGACAAAAGGCTGATGGCGAAGAAAACTGGCTCTTCGCTACAATCCGTAAACCAATTTAATACGTAATAGCAGGTGGTGCCCCAATTCATCCATGATCTTTTTGCCAGAGAAAACCAAGGCGAAAGGATCATCGTGGAAAGACTACTCAAACTGCCACAAAACATCAAGTACACAGGTCATCAAGTACACGCGTCGCTTCGCAAGTAATCGCAAGTAATCGCAAGTAATCGCGCGAATAATCTGATCGAAAGGGAATTCATCGTATAAATCGCAGGCCCCTCTGTCTCAGGTCGGGACAGTTTCTGACTGTCTCAGATCTCAGATCTCGCTAATCCCAGGTAATCGTGGTGACGGTATCGCCTGGGTGGATGCGCGTGAAGCCACGAGGGGTGACGAGTGAACCGTCAGACTTCTCCACACTGACGACCAGCGTGTTATCGGGCAGGTTCAGCTCACTGATAAGCAAGCCTGCCCAGGGGTCGTCCTCGTCCACGACGAGCTGCTCGATGTTTGCGTCGTCATCTTCCAGGTAGCTCGCACCCGTCATCACGAGAATGTCGCCCGGCTCGATCACCGTCGTGCCATTGGGGACGATGGTTTGTCCGCCGCGCTTGATGAGCACGATCAGACTCTCCTGGCCGATCTCCAAATCGCGCAGCGCACGACCCACCCATTCGTGCTCAGGATGGACGCGCATCTTCATGAATGCGGCTTCAGAACCTGCCTGAAAGTCGTTGAAACTCAGCAGGTAGTCGCCTTCGGCGTCGATGATGTCGAGCTTTTTGGCCACCGTGGGGAAGAGCGTTCCCTGAATGACGATCGAGAGGAGGGCAACGATGAAAATCATCGAGAAAAGGTCGCTTTCGAGTAGGACACCGGAGGCAAGCGCGAGGAAGACGAAGACGATTGAGGCGGCTCCGCGGATGCCTGCCCAAGATATGAAGGCGATCTTGCGCAGGGGCGCTCCAAAGGGCTTGAAGCACAGGAAGGTTGCCAGCGGTCGTGCGACAACCAGCAGAAAGACCATCAACAGCGCGCCGGGTACGATCATGGCGGGTAGGTTTGCGGGTGTGGCCATCAAGCCCAACAGGAAGAAGATGACGATCTGGGCCAGCCAGTCGATGGTATCGAAGAGATTGACGATGTGCGAGCGTTTGGGTATCTGCGCGTTGCCTAAAATGATGCCGCAGAGGTAGGCGGAGAGGTAGCCGTTGCCTCCAAACTGCTCCGAAAGCGCGTAAGAAAGCACAGCAACCGCGATGACCAATACCAGATTCATGCCCTCCAGCAGCCGTTGACCAACTCGTTTGAGGATGAAGACCGTCGCCAGAGCGATCAGAACGCCCACGGCCACACCAACCACCAGCTGCAACACCACGGTGAGGAATACCCCACCGGCACTTTGTCCCTTGAGAATAATAATTGCTACTATGGTAAGCATATATGCAGGCAGATCGTTACAGCCACCCTCGATCTCAAGGACGGAAGCCGTGTTGTACTTCAGGCTGAGCTTCTTGGTGCGGAGAATGGAGAAGATCGAAGCCGCGTCGATACAGCTGACCACCGAGCCGATGAGGAAACTCTCTGCCCAGCCCAGTCCGAAGACGAGTTTGGCGAACAGCATGACAAGTCCCGCGGTTATCAACACCCCGACCGTTGAGTACAGTACGCCTTCGACGATGGCGGGACGCGCGGTCTTCCAGTTGGTGCCAAAACCACCATAGAAGATAATGAAGACGAGTGCGACCGAGCAGATGTGTTCAACGAAATCGTAGTTGGTAAAGCTCAGCAGGCCCCAGGGTCCTACGCTGCCCATAAGCAAACCGAGAAGCAGAAACGCAATCAGGGCAGGAATGCCAAGGCGATTGATAAACTGGCTGCCGGCGATGCAGATGATGAGGATCAGCGATCCAAGAATCAAAGCCGAGACCATATCGTCTTTCCTCCCTATATAATTACAAGGCTACCGAAGTATTGTATCGTATGTTGGAAGCGTATCGTATGTTGGGAGCAGACCGGGAGCGCAATGCTGGGCTTTAATGGCATATCCTTTACCTACGCAGGCTCCAACCGAGCTGCGCTGCACGACGTGTCTTTGGCGCTTGCACCCGGTGAGCGCGTCGTAGTGCTCGGTGCAAACGGTTCGGGTAAGAGTACGCTGGCGCGCTTGGCGAACGGCTTGCTGCTGCCTGAGAGTGGTTCGGTGAGTGTAGACGAGATGCTCACGGTGGTGCGCGAGGGTCTGCGTGAGCTACGGACGCGCGTAGGGGTCGTCGCGCAGGACCCGGATAACCAGATCGTTGCGACAACGGTTCTCGACGATGTGGCTTTTGGCGCGGAAAATCTCGGGCTGCCGCACGACGAGATTGTCCGGCGCTGTTCCGCGGCTCTGGCGGCGGTTGGTTTGGAGGAATCGGTATTCGCCGATCGCGACCCAAATACCTTGTCTGGTGGAGAAAAGCAGCGACTGGTCCTTGCAGGCATACTGGCAATGGAGCCAAGCTATCTCGTGCTTGACGAACCGACCTCGATGCTCGACCCCGAGGGACGTACTGAGGTGGAGGCGGTTATCAATGAGCTTTATGCCAGCGGACATGGCATTCTGCACATCACACATGACCTTGCCTATGCACGCACCGCCGACCGCGTCGCCGTGCTGAGCGAGGGCGCCCTGGTGTACAACGGCCCGCCTGCGGCTCTGCTCAATGATGAGGAAGCGCTGGAGAAATGGGGACTCGCGGTGGCAGAGGGGCTTGCCGTGGTGGAGGGGCTTGCCGTGGCGGAGGGGCTGCCCGATGGAGGCTCCGCCGTCTGCCTCGCTCCCAGTTCGCCCGCCACCCTCATCCCCGGCTCGCCCGCTACCGGCTCGCCCGCTGTCCTCATCCCCAGCTCGCCCGCCCCCACCCCCGCGGAGCCCGTCCAGACAGGAGTACGTCTCGGCTCATCAACCCTGACAGACTCTCCGCTTCTTCTCGATCACATCTCCTACACCTACGCGGCAGGCACGAATTACGCACACGAGGCCCTGCGTGACGTGACGCTTGCCATCGAGCCCGGCACCGCCACGTTGCTTGGCGGGCATACGGGCTCCGGTAAGTCTACCTTGTTGCGCGTCGCAGCTGGTTTGCTTGCGCCGGGATCCGGTAGCGTGCAATGTGGCGGCACCACCGTTCTCCCGGGGCGGGTCGGTCTGGTCTTCCAGCAGCCGGAATCGCAGCTGTTCGCCGCGACGGTCGCAGAGGACATCCTCTTTGGCCCACGCAACCTCCATCACGATACCGATGGTCTTGTTGCCTTTGCCCTCAGTGCCGTGGGGCTGAGCTCTGAGCACTTTGCCGATCGCTCACCTTTCCTGCTTTCCGGCGGCGAGATGCGTCGCGTTGCCATCGCCACGGTACTGGCGATGAACCCACGCTTCCTGTTGCTCGACGAACCGACTGCCGGGCTGGACGCTCGCGGGCGCGCCTTTGTTCACGCGCTGATCGCACGCCTGTGCGCCGAGGGCGTGGGCGTTCTCGTCGTCTCTCATGACGTGGAAGAGTTCGCACTTCGCGTGCACAGGCAGGTCATTTTGAGGGGAGGCGAGTTATGGCCCTCGTAGTCCCCTTTGGTCAGTATGTACCCGGTACGACGCCGGTACATACGCTTGATGCACGCATGAAGCTGCTGCTGGTGACCGCCTATGTCGCCGCGCTCTTTCTCGTTGATGCCTGGCCGGGTCTGCTCGTCTCTCTGGCGCTGCTCATCGCCGCCTACCGGGTCGCGCATATCCCCCTGCGTCTGGCAGTACGAGGGCTCAAGCCCATCATCGTCATCCTTGCCTTTACCCTGTTGGCGAATACGCTGACCTTTTCCGCCGACCCCGCCACTCCTGCCAGTCCCGACGCCATTGCGCTCATCGGCAGCTTTGGCGTCAAACCGCTCGGGGCTCTGCGCGGGCTGTACTTCGCCCTGCGTATCGTCTTACTTGTCGCCGTTACCTCGCTTTTGACCTTCACAAGCTCGGTGGTCGCACTTTCCGACGCGCTCACGCAGCTGATGCGCCCACTCTCTCATCTGCGTGTACCTACCGAGGATATCGCGATGATGTTTACCATTGCCCTGCGTTTCATTCCGCTGACCGCCGAAGAGGCAGAAAAAATCATGGTCGCACAGTCTGCTCGCGGGGCGGTCTTTGACAAAGGCGGGCCGATCCGGCGCGCGCGCGCCTGGGTGCCGGTGCTCGTACCCCTGTTTGTGAGCCTTTTCCGGCGTGCGGATGCGTTGGCCTGCGCGATGGAGACGCGCTGCTATCGCGGCAAGGGGCGCACGCACCTGCGAGTCTCACCGCTCAGTGCTCCACATCTGGCGGTTGGGCTGCTCGGGGCTCTCGCGCTGATTGTCGGCGGCCTTGTGCTGTAGAAGAGAGAAGGGGATGGTTCAGGGCAAGACAGAGGGAGATGGGGTCGGGGGGACGTAATTTGTAGACAGGGGACGGTAGACAGACAGGGGGGACGGATGAGGGGGACGGGACGGATG
>JAIRXA010000194.1 GCA_031268525.1 Coriobacteriales bacterium
TCAAGCGGTGAACCACACCTGGCACAATACATCGCTCTCCCCTCACTTTGGTGGTCACAGGACAAAGGCATAGAATATCCCCCCCCCCCCGTGTCAAATGATCTTTCACATGGTCTCATCCCCCCCCCATAAGTGCTTTTTGCATCAAAAGGGCCGTTGTCGAGGATTTTTGACAACTCAAGATTGACAGTAATTACAAATCAGCAGATCAGAGAGTTACAGGCAAAGACCAACTCCAAAAAAATCTCCGAATCGGCAGGAGAAATCCTCGACAACGGCCCTTTTGATGCAAAACTTTGCGATTGCAACCATGCAGGTAAGCCCTCGGGTTCCGTGGGAATGCACCTGTAGGGGCGGGGTTTGACCGCCCGCAGGGGTACGTGAGACTTCCCGGCCCGGGCGGGCGGACGGAGCCCGCCCCGACGAAGGACACCGGGCGGTCAAAGCCCGCCCCTACGCCTCGCGGAACCTGTGGGATTGCCTGAGCCCCTACGCCTTGCGGTACCTGTGGGTGAAATCACCGAGAAAGAAACTGGCGCGCCTGATCAAGCGCAGCGTCCAAACCAGAGGCGTCCTTGCCACCGGCTTGAGCCATCGCAGCCTTGCCGCCGCCGCCGCCTTGAACCGCTGGTGCGATCTGTTTGATAACGGCCCCTGCGTCAAAACCCGCCTCCACGGCGGCAGGGGTTCCCGCCGCCAGGAGCAGCGGCGTCCCGTTTGCGGTCACGCTCCCCAGCACCACGGCTCCTCTGTCACCCAGGCGTGCACGCAAGGCGTCCCAAAGAGAGCGCAGCTCACCAATTTCCAAGCCATCGGCCCGCGCCACCACCAGTGGATAGCCCACATCCAGAGCCTCGGCCAACAGGCGCTCAGTGTCGTCCAGGGCAGCGGCCTGCCGTGCAAGCGAGACTTCGGCCTCCAGCTCAAGGACGCGCGCCTGCAAAGCGGCAACACGAGCTCCCAGCTCTGTGGGAGAAGTCTTGAGCAAAGCGGCAGCTCGCTTGAGCTCGGCTTCCTCGCGATCCAGATACTCCAAGGCATCAAAGCTGGTCACAGCCTCAATGCGGCGCAGGGAAGAGCCCACGCTCGACTCCGATACGATCTTCAGCAAGCCGATCTGTGCCGTGTGATCAACATGCGTACCGCCGCAAAGCTCACGCGAAGTTGGCCCGGCCTCCAACACGCGCACCGTCTCGCCATACTTCTCACCAAACAGTGCGGTCACGCCGTCGGCTCGCGCCGCCTCCAGAGAGGTTTCGTGCGCCGAAACAAGCGAATCTTCCATGATCAGATCATTTACGCGCTTCTCCACCAGAGCGATCTGCCCAGGCGTCAGCGCCTCGAAGTGAGTGAAGTCAAAACGCAATCGTTCGGGAGCGACCAGCGAACCAGCCTGTTTGACATGCTCGCCAAGTATCTCGCGCAGAGCATAATGCAGCAGATGAGTCCCGGTATGATTGCGCTCGATGCGCTCGCGCCGCAGCTCGTCGATGCTGGCGCGCACCACATCGCCCACCGCCAGCGTACCATCTATTCGACCAATATGAGCATACACCGCTTTCTCATGTACTTTGGTATCTTCGACCGTAAAGACATCGCCACTGGCCGTCACCAACTCACCGGTGTCGCCCACCTGACCGCCCATCTCGCCATAAAAGGGCGTGACATCCAATATGACCTGCGCTCGCTGGCCATCACCGATGCGATCCACGCAAACCACACGACGCTCATCGACAGGTGCAAGGCCATCGCCATCTCTCGCCGCAGAACCTTCGACCCTTCGTGCTCGCTTGCTATCATCGCGTCCATCGCTCTCTTCTACGATGAGCGCCGTGACACGAGCCCGAGGAATCGAAGTTCGCGTATAACCCTCAAAACGCGTTGCGCCCAGCGCACGTAAGATGTCGGTAAAGATCGAGCCCACCGTACCCCAGGCATCATCTTTCACAGCCGCCCGCGCCCGCGCTCGCTGCTCTTCCATATGCCGCTCAAAACCCTCGCGATCGACCTCGACACCCTGCTCGGCGGCGATCTCGACAGTCAGATCGATGGGAAACCCGTAACGGTCATGCAACTCAAAAGCCGTCTTGCCCGCGAGCGTCGGCCCCGCAGGGCCAGCTTCAAGCGCTGCCAGATGCTCGTCCAGATAGGCCTGCCCTGTGCGAATGGTCGCCGTAAAACGCTCCTCTTCGGCGCGCACTATCCGCTCGATCAACGCCTGATTTTCCTTCAGCTCTGGATACGGTCCTGCCATCTCGGCAATCACAAGCTGCACATACTCGCCCAGGAAAGGTGGTTCGATCCCAAGTACCTGTCCGTGGCGCACCGCGCGACGCAAGAGACGGCGCAGCACATAGCCGCGTCCCTCGTTGGCTGGCAAAATCCCATCGGCAATCATAAAGGTGACCGCCCGAGCATGGTCGGCGACGATGCGCAGCGAGAGGTCGTCGCGCGCGTTTGACGCCCCAGCAACCTCGGTACTTTTGGCTCCGTTTCCCGTGTTGACCGCGCCCCCGACGCCTGCCCCCGTCGCGCCCCCGACGCCTGCCTCCATCGCGCCCCCATACACCTTCCCACTCAGGCGCTCACCGAGGGCAATCAGGCCACGGAGGATATCGGTCTCGTAATTGGACCGCACACCCTGCAGGATCGCTGCCGTGCGCTCCAGTCCCATGCCGGTGTCGATGTTCTTGTTCGGCAGTGGCACCAGGCTGCCGTCCTCCTGACGGTCGTATTGCGTAAACACCAGATTCCAATACTCCAGATAACGATCGCAGTCGCAACCGGGACCGCAGTCAGCGCGCCCGCAGCCAAAGGCCTCACCCTGGTCGTAATACAGCTCCGAACAGGGCCCGCAGGGGCCCGTTGGCCCAGCGACCCAGAAATTATCCTCGGCGCCCAGACGCGAAATGTGACTGTCGGACACGCCCAGCGAGCGCCATATCTCAATCGTCTCGTCATCGTCCAGATAGACGGTGAAATACAGTCGCTTGGGGTCGAATCCCAAAACCGAGGTGGAGAACTCATAGGCCCAGGCACACATCTCCTGCTTGAAGTATGCCCCAAAGGAAAAGTTGCCCAGCATCTCAAAGAAACTCAGGTGGCGACCTGTGGTTCCGATGATGTCGATGTCGGTGGTGCGAACACATTTTTGTACGGTCGTCGTGCCAATGAAGGGAGTTTCCAACTGCCGCTGCTGCAGAAACCAGGGCTTGAACTGAACCATCCCGGCACTGGTCAAGAGCATCGAGGGGTCGTCGGGAACCAGTGAAGACGAGGGGCAGCGCTTGCAGCCCTTCTGCTCAAAGAACGCCAGGTATTTTTCTCTCAGTTCTGCACTTTTCACTGTTCGTTGTCCTTCTTTGCGCTCTCAGTCAAGAGTACTTCTTTGGTCAGCGCACTGTTGGAGGCGTCGGCCACGGGGTCTATCGTGGCCTCGCCACTACCCGCTCGTTCCCGAGATGAAGTGCGCCGTATCGTACGAGTGCGAAACAGAGCGCCCTGCTCGTCGACAAGCACGCGCCCTGTCCGTCGCTCAAAGTAGTAGACAAACACGCTTTTTGCGGTCGCCAGGAGTGGAACCGCGGCAATCAGGCCAACAACCCCACCCAAAGCGCCGCCGGTGAAGATACCGACCAACACGATGGCCGGATGCAGCTCGACGACCGAAGCCATAACACGTGGCGTGACGAAGTTATCCACCAGCTGTTGAGCAACAAGGATAGCCACAACCGCGAGAATCGCGGTCAGGGGCGAAATGAACAGGCCGATCAGGCCACAGGTAATCGCGGCAATCCAGGGGCCGACAAAGGGCACGAAGTTCATTAAACCCACGAGCAGGCCCAAGACGACTGGATAGTCCATCTCGAGCAGAGTGAAACAGCAGCCCGCCAGAAATCCTGCGCATGTGCCCTGAACGAGGATACCGCGCAGATAACCGCTGACCGAGCGGCCGAAGGTCGAAGAGACAAAGATCACATCCTCCACAAAACGCGGACCTATGATGATGCGCAGCTCACGCCCGATACGCGGCAGATCCTTGAGTATCCAAAAACTCACCACCAAGGCAACAAACACCGCGAGGACGGCGGTGACCATGCCCGTTCCGATAGTGATGAACTGCGACACGGACTGCCTGGCCATGTTGACCGACCAGGTGGATAGCTCGCCACCCACTGAGCTGATGATCTGCTGGATTGCACTGTCCTCGAGCAGATACTGATAACGCGGATAAAAGTCCTGCCACCAGTCGCCTGCCTGGTTGATGTAGCTGGGAATAAGACTGACCAGGGCCATCAACTGCTCCCAGATGATGGGAATAAACACGAGAATGAGAATGGTGATGAGCAGAAACATCCCAATGTAGGAAATAAGGGCACCTACCCAGCGCGCCACACCTTTACGCTCCAGCCAGGCGACGGGAGTTTTGAGAATCAGGACGATCAGGGCAGAGATGATGACGATGCCGATTGTGGGCAGGACGGAGCCCAGTACAAAGCCCACCCCGACCACCAGTGCAGCGATGCCGATAATCGACCAGACGACTGAAAGTACCAGCCATGCTCGATCGAGTCGCCCAAGGGGCTCAGAAGGGGATCGTTGGGTTTGTGGTTTCGGCATCAGGCTCTACAACATCCGAATCGTCCAGGTCAGAAATCGAATTCAGACCTGTAGTGGGCAAAAATCCGCCAGCATTGACAGGCGGTGTTGCCGTCCCTGCAGGAGCAGGGGCGGACACGGCGGGCATTGTGGCAGCAGGCGCAGAAGCGACGGGAGCAGGAGCGACGGGAGCAGAAGCGGGCGTTGTCGCGGCAGGCACGGGTGCAGGGGCAGGCGCAACAGACGTCGTCGCGCTCGTCGCGGTAGGCGTCGTCGCGCTCGTCGCAGCAGGCACGGGTGCGGCAGACGTCGTCGCGGTAGACCTGTTCGAAATCTCAACTCCCGTCGCCCTCGCCTCCTTCTCCGCCTTGCGGTCAGAGAAGATGCTCCGTACCTTGTCCGTAGCGCTCGTCAAGAGATTGAGTGGCGCATCGGTGATATCGGAAACCTTCTTCACGGCACCCGAGGCGATATTGGTAACATCCGAGATATCCGCAAGTATCTGATCGGCACGCATGATCTCGAGATTCACCGCGTCCACGGTCAGCGAGATACGCTCCATCAAGGGGTCGGCCCGCTTCAGGGCGGGCTCAATGGTGTCGAGAGTGTTATTCACGCGCTCGACAGTCGGCTCCAAACTCTCGATGGTCTTGCGGACCTTCCGAATGGTACGGATAACTTCAATGCCGACGAAGACCAAGACGATGACAAGCACCACCGTGACAACGATCAGTATCTCCCTCAACAATGCGGTCATGATGACAACCTTCCCTGTTCAGTGCAGGATGTACGATATGAATGATAGCAGAGTGCAAGGCACAGCGGGGCGCATGCCGCATCCCCGATGTATCCCAATGCCTCCCTCGGCAAAAAATTCGCACATACACCAATATGCCGCAGTGCGCCTGCTGCTCTTGACGGAGGCGAGCATAGGGGCTAGACATCAATTCCCCTGTCTGCGGCGGTACTACTCTTCCTGCATGGCTTCACGACTGTCAGAAACCAGCTCGTGCAAGCCGGGGGATGCGGAAAAGACAAAGCCGCGCCCGCGCAACTGCACAGACAGATAGCCTTTATCCACCAGCTCAATAAAGTCACGCCTGGCAGTTGGATAGGAGATGCCGTTGTTGGTCTTGTGATAACGGATGGAGAACTCGGCATCGGCGTCGCGCAGCGCCTGTCCAAGGATGCTCCGCTGGCGGGAGTTCAGTCCGGGGTCAGCCTCAAGGATAGTCCTCAGCTCGGAGTTACGTTGCTCCCAAAGCTGTACGTCCCTCTCCACCTCGCATAAAGCTAACACCATGAGCTGCGCTGCAACGGTGGCCATACTGGTCAGATCGTAAGGCGATAACCTGCGCAGCTGGACAAACACCTCGCGGCCGAACGCGACATCGGGCGGGGCGATGCGTCCCTCATACCAGTCGAGCTTGGCGCGGGACGACGGCAGCAGACCAAACATCGGCAGGTCATGCCGGGTGGCATACAGATGGGCGACCAGCCGCCCCACCTGATTTGAGACCTGCCCCAACGGACGATAGAAGCGAAAACAATCGTTGATGATCATCGCGCGTATGGCTGGATGGTCAAAGGGATCGCCAGCCTCGTGGTTGGCCCACGCACTGATGTACTCCATCTGACGGTCTGCCAGTCGAGCGCAGGTTTCGTCCGGAAAGTCAAACAGCGTCAGCCCCAAAGGTGGCGTAGCCAAGGTCTCAATGTCGCCGATGTCCACGCCCTCCAAAAGCAGGTCGCGCAGATGAAGGAACAGGTCCTTGGAGAAAGACGTCCCTGCCAGGCTCGGCAGCTGATCTACAGCGTTGAAGGTGTTGGCGATCAGGCGCTCGGTGGCGTTTTGCGGGGCGCGGTCGAAGCTCAGCAATACGTCGGCGTCCTCGTCGGCAATCGAGAGTCCGTCCAAACGGGTGGCGGCAATCGTGTCTTTGACGCGGATGCGAAACAGGAATTGTCGCTTGCTGACCTCCGACACAGCCTGGTACAAATGAGAGCCGGACGAGCATGCCTTGGACACGATGGCCACAGCGTCGGTTATCTCGTGCGTCCGGCGATAGCGGTACCAGTTGTCTTCCAGGTCCGGCACTGCCAAGTTCACGCCCATTGCCCTGCTCAGGTTGTTCAAAAGGCTCCAGATCTGCTTGGGGCTGGTCCCTGTCGGCAGCGGCTGCTCCAAGAACTCATCCCAGGTGATGCATGTTCGCGAGAACTGATGGAGCAGTTTTTGGAACACCCGATCTGCCAATAGATCCTCGGCGGAACGACTTAAAGCCGCAACGCTCACGGAGTCCGCATTGTTCTCCATGTGAACATCCCCTCAGAAGCCAGTCAACTTACAACAGAATTAATATATACATTTTAGCAAAGTATACCTTAAATAAACTCAAAACTATAATAAACTATAAAAATAGAACAGAAACTTACCTAATAATATTCTCTTTTCACTTGTTTATATATACAAAATCTAGATATTGACTTCATAAAATCCTGCGCTGATGATTAATTATGTCAGCAAAACCCTGAGATCTGAAGGAGGAGCCAAGGATGAAAGGCATCGAGAAGAACAACCGGGGCATCACGGGTACACCAGACATGGACCGCCGCGCGTTTCTGAAAGGAGCGTTGGCAAGCGGTGCGCTGTCGGCGGTCGCCGTGGCCACTGGCTGCAGTCCCAGCACCACCGAGGCACCAAGCACTGGTACCACCACTGGTGGTAACGCCCCCGCAGAAACAGCAGCCCCAAGCATCATCGACATCTACGGCGAACCCACACAGACGCTGCAGGCTGACCTCTGTGTGGTGGGCGCTGGCGGCGGCTGCGGCATGGCGGCATCCATCGAGGCGGCAGAGGCCGGCCTGACGGTCGTCGGCCTCGAGAAAGAGTCTGTCACCAACGGCGCAATTGCTTTCAGCGAGGGCATGACGGCTATCGGCTCCCATTTTCAGATTGAGAAAGGCGTCACGCTTACCGTGGAGGAAGCTATCAACAAGGCGCTGGAGTACCATCACCAGATCCCACGCTACGACCAATACGAGAACTGGCTTAAAAGGACTGCTGATACCATCGACTGGCTTGAAGCTCACGGAGTAGGGTTTGAAGAAGTCGTGCCGCTTGGCGTATCGCTGGACTGTTGGCACCTGTATTCCGGCGACCGCAAAAAGGGTGCCGGTTTCCAGATGATGCAGGACTTCGCCGCAGCGCAGACAGCCGCAGGCGTCAACTTGCTTCTGGACACCGCAGGCAAAGAGCTCATCATGGAGGACGGCAAGGTCGCTGGCTGCCTGGCACTGACAAAAGACAATGAGGTCATCAAAATCGAGGCACCCGCAGTCCTTCTGGCTTCCGGCGGTTGGTCCAACAACCCAGACATGGTACGCGAGCTGGGTGGTGTGGACCCAGAGAAGACCATCGCGTCGGGCAGCACCTCGCGTACTGGTGACGGTATCTTGATGGCTCGTGCCGTGGATGCCGCTTACGCCAAATGTCCAGGGACGATCATGTTCTATGGCCCGATCCTTTGGGGCAGCAGCTGGGGTAGCGAGCTGCAGTGCGCCAGTTCTTCGCAGCCTGTGCTCTGGGTCAATCAGGATGGCGAGCGCTTTACCAACGAGGAGCTGTCCTGCGCGAACTTTACCCATGCCGGCAATGCCATGGCCAACGAGGATCGGGTCTTTACCATCCATACCAAAGAGGACCTGGATTACTGGCAGGAGGTCGGCCCCTTCCTGAGCCTGGGCGTGCATACGCCTCCCTATGTGCCTATGCCCGATGTCTGGAAAGAGCTGAACGAGTCGATTGAGAGAGGCAACGAGGCCATCTTTACAGCAGACACGATCGAAGAGCTGGCGAAGATGATCGGCGCCAGCCCGACGACCTTCAAGGCGACCGTGGATGCGTATAACGTCTGCTGCGACAACGGGAAGGACACGATGTTCAACAAGAACCCCGAGTACCTACGTCCCTGCAAGACGGGTCCATTCTATGCTTTCGAGGTGGCGAACGGCTACTTTACGACGGTTGGTGGCTTGAAGGTAAACGAAGACACAGAGGTCATCAACGAGTCTGGCGAAGTCATACCCGGTCTTTATGCCGGTGGCTGTGATGCCGGCGGGCTGTTTGGCGACACCTACGACGTGGGCATTCTAGCCGGCTCGCAAGCAAGCTGGGCTGTCAATTCCGGCAGAATTGCCGCCGACGCCGCCATCAGGTACCTGAGCAGGTAAGGGCACGGCATACAGGTAAGGGCAAGACATACTATTGGAGCCTTTGCCTCACCTTTGCTCCGGAGCCGAGCTAAACCCAGCGGGTGCCGTAGCCAGCCAACCACGGCACCCGCCGCTCGGTATTTGCAGATGACCGACAAGTTAACGCCGCAGGTGTTGCGAAAATCTCTACACCCCCTCCGTCCGATCACGTTCGACCGTCTCGGTACGCCATGCCTCCCAACCCCGACCTCCTGGCGTGTAGAAGGCCCCACGCGAAAGTCCATCGGGCAGATACTGCTGCTCAACGTAGCCACGAGGGTCGAGATGTGGATAGTGATACTTGCCGTAGTCTTCTGAGCCAGGGCGATGGCGATCGCGTAGATGGTTGGGTACCGCCCGCAGGGGGCCGTTGCGCACCTCGCCCAGCGCGGCATAGATGGCGTTGGTCGCAGAATTTGACTTCGGTGCCAGAGCCAGATAGATGGCGGCCTGAGCGAAGTTGAGCTGGCACTCAGGGTAACCGATACTCTCAGCAGCCTTAAAGGCCGCCTGAGCGATAAGCAGCGCCTGTGGATCGGCGTTACCCACATCTTCGCTGGCAAAGATCAGCATCCGTCGCGCGATGAACTTCGGGTCCTCGCCACCATCGATCATCCGCGCCAACCAGAAGATGGCGGCATCGGGATCGGAGCCGCGCATACTCTTGATGAAAGCCGATATCACGTCATAGTGGCTGTCGCCCTTCTTGTCATAGGGCAGAGCACGGTGTGGAGTGGCCTCCAGCACCTCGGTGCCTGTGATGCGGTCTTGATCGGTGCTGCTCGCCACCTCGGCGGCAAGCTCCAGAGTCGTCAGGGCCGCGCGCGCGTCGCCACCCGCCATCGTAATGATAGCCGCACGCGCCTCATCGTCCAGAGCAAAGTGCCCTGCCAGGCCACGTTCGTCAAGCAGGGCGCGCTCCAAAACCTCCGAGATGTCCTCATCAGCAAGCGTCCTGAACTCGATGACCCGCGAGCGCGAGATCAGCGCGCTGTTGACCTCAAAGAAGGGATTTTCTGTCGTAGCGCCTATGAGAATGACGATGCGATCCTCAACGGCGTGGAGCAAAGCGTCCTGCTGCGAACGCGAGAAGCGATGAATCTCATCGACGAACAGGATCGTGCGCTGCTCGCTCAAGGCCAGACGCTTCCGCGCCTCGTCGATGACCCGGCGCAGATCACTCACACCACCAGAGATCGCGCTGACCTCGGTGAAATGCGCGCGCGTCATGCCCGCGATGATTCGCGCCAGGGTGGTTTTGCCCGTGCCCGCAGGCCCGAACAGGATAATGGAGGAAAGCGTGTCGCCCTCGATCGCCGAACGCAACCAGGTGCCCTCACCGACGCTGTCGCGCTGACCGACCAGCTCCTCGAGCGTTCGCGGGCGCATTCGCACCGCCAGCGGCGCAACCGCTGCCAAGGCTTCGTTCTCAACCGGGGTAAAGAGGTTATCCATGCCTGCCATTGTACAAGGTCTCGCCGCCGCAGGTGATCGGGGATGCCGCTCTGGGGCCGGTGCAGAAGAGCGACGCAAAAGGGCGTGCAGAAAGGCGACGCAAAAGGGCGACGCAATGCGCCGCCCTTGATAATCAACACCTCACCCTCAAGCCGGAAGGATGAACCCACCTAAAAAGGTGGGTACCCGCGCCTGGCTTCCAGCTTCCTCAACGAGGAGGATCCCTGTCTACCGAGGTATCTGGGCTCCCTATTCGCGAATGTCGGTCCATCTATAAGACCGACTCGAGAATGAGGCTATCTTTGAGTATAGCAATTTTTGCACGCATGACAACCGCCGTTCACCGAGTTAGATGAGCCTCACTTATACTTGCCTCACGCATATACCTCTCACTTATACCGGCCTCACGTATACAGCCTCACGTATACAGCCTTGCGTACATAGCCGACGTACACAGCTCGCGTACGCAGTCTCGCGTACACGGCTCGATGACTGAGCTCTTTGCCGTCCTGCTCTCCTATTCAGCGGCGGCCAGGCGCTTATAGCTCGCCAGACGTTCGGCGGCATTACGTTCGGCTCCAACAAAGAGCTCTTCCGCAATATCGGGAAACTCAGTGGCCAATGACGCGTAGCGGTTCTGATCCATGATAAAGTCGCGGAAGCTTTTCGTGGGTTCCCTGCTGTCCAGCCTGAAGGGGTTGACACCCGAGCCCGATCCCGTGCCAGCGCCCTCACTGCCACCCGCGCCGTCGCCTGCCACTTCGCCAACCAGGGCAGGGTTATAGCGGTACAGCTGCCAATAGCCGCTGGCCACGGCGTTGGCGGTGTTTTCCTGAGTCTTGCCCATGCCTGCCTTCAGTCCGTGGTTGATGCAGGGTGCATAGGCGATGATGAGCGAGGGGCCGTCATAGGCCTCGGCCTCCAGCACCGCTTTGAGGAACTGATTTTTATCCGCGCCCATACCAACCTGAGCGACATAGACATAGCCATAGGACATCGCCATCATTCCGAGGTCCTTCTTCTTGATGCGCTTGCCACTGGCCGCAAACTTGGCGATTGCCGCCAGGGGGGTTGCCTTGGAAGCCTGACCTCCGGTATTGGAGTAGACCTCGGTATCAAAAACCAGCACGTTGATGTTCTCGCCAGAGGCCAGTACGTGGTCGAGGCCGCCGTAGCCGATATCGTAGGCCCAGCCGTCGCCACCAAGCGCCCAGATGCTCTTCTTGGAGAGGTAGTCGGCACAGTCCACGATAACCTGAGCCGCCCTCGCCCTGTCGTCGATCGGTGTGAGCGACAGGAGCGTGCGCGCCGCATCGAGCAGCGTAGCGCTGACAGCCCGCGACACGGAGGCGTCATCCCTGCCGTCGAGCCAGGCTTCGGCAGCAACGCGCGCCGCCTCGATTGCCGCTTCGACTGCCTCGCCGCGTGCCTCGCCGACCCCGCCAGCGCCATCCGCGCTGCCAGCTCCGTCCGCACCGCCAGCGCCATCCGCGCTGCCAGCCAGGGTCGTGGCCGCGTCCACCAGACGCGCACGCATCTGACGATTGGCCACAGCCATACCCAAGGCATACTCGGCGTTGTCCTCAAACAGCGAATTGGCCCAAGCCGGCCCGTGTCCCTGATCATCGGTGCAGTACGGCATACTCGGTGCCGAGGCGCCCCAGATCGAGGAGCAACCTGTAGCGTTTGCGATCAGCATGTGATCGCCAAACAGCTGAGTGATGACCTTGATATAGGGGGTCTCGCCGCAGCCGGCGCAGGCCCCGGAAAACTCCAGATAGGGCTTGGCGAATTGACTGCCCTTGATGTTTGTCTTGCTCGTCAGTCCATCACGCACCGGCAGGGTCATCGCGAAGGTCCAGTGAGCTTCTTCGGCGCTGTCCCAACCCTCTGCGGTCATCTTCAAGGGCTGAGGATCTTTGGCTCTGGCCAGACAGATGTCGGCGCAGTTGCCGCAGCCCATGCAATCCAGAGGGCTGACCTGCATCCGATAGCTCAGTCCCTCAAAACCCTTGCCTCTGGCCTTGACGGCTGTAAAGGTGGCGGGTGCCGCGGTAAGCTCCTCGTCAGTCACAAGAACGGGCCGAATAGCGGCGTGAGGGCAGACGAAAGCGCACTGGTTACACTGAGTGCAATTGGTGGCATCCCACACGGGCACGTTGAGAGCAACCCCACGCTTCTCAAAAGCCGAAGTTCCACTGGGAAAATGTCCATCCTCGCGCCCGAGAAATGCCGAAACCGGCAGCGTGTCACCCTCCTGACGGTTGATCGGCACAAGGATGTCCTCGATGAAGGCGGGAGCCATGGAGGGCGCACCTTCGGGATCTGTGGCCTGCGCCCAGCTGGCAGGTATCTCCACCTGCGCAAAGGCAGTCAACCCGGCGTCTACCGCAGCGTAATTCATGTCGAGTATCTTTTGGCCCTTCTTACCGTAGGCCTTGTTGATACCCTCCTTGAGATAACGCGCAGCATCGGCAACGGGGATGACCTCGGTCAGCGCGAAGAAGGCCGCCTGCATCACCATGTTGATGCGGTTGCCCAGACCCAGATCGTGAGCGATCTTATAGGCATCCATGACGTAGAAACGCGCCTTTTTGACGGCCAGGGCACGCTTGAGCGAGGCGGGCAGCTTCTCGTCGAGTTCGGCAGGCGTCCAGACGGTGTTGAGCAAAAACACGCCGTCGTCTTTGAGGTCGTGCACCAGATCGTACTGAT
This sequence comes from Coriobacteriales bacterium, assembly GCA_031268525.1. Lineage (GTDB taxonomy): Bacteria > Actinomycetota > Coriobacteriia > Coriobacteriales > UBA8131 > JAIRXA01. The sequence continues at coordinate 13,027 of JAIRXA010000194.1, forward strand.
TCACATAGGCCTGATTATGGCAGGCCACGTAGTCGGCGCGCGTGATGTAGTAGGGCGACTTGATGGGCTCGACGCCAAACCGTAGATGCGAAATGGTGACGCCACCGGATTTCTTGGAGTCGTAGGCGAAGTAGCCCTGGGCGTTCAGATCAGTATAATCGCCTATGATCTTGATAGCAGTCTTGTTGGCTCCCACGGTACCGTCGGAGCCCAGGCCCCAGAATTTGCACATGATGGTGCCTTCGGGCTCGGAAGAAAGCTGCGGGTCATAGTCCA
>JAIRXA010000200.1 GCA_031268525.1 Coriobacteriales bacterium
ATGTTCGAGTATTCTCTGACAGCTTCGCGGTCCTCGGCGTTTTCGTCAATCAGTTTTGCGAAGCCATGTATGGAGGTCATAGGCGTTCTGAACTCGTGCGATACATTGGAAACAAATTCACGGCGCATTTTATCCGTGCCCGCAATCTCTGTGATCATGGTGTTGAAGTTTGCGGCCAAGCCTCCGATTTCATCACGACTTCTGACATCTACGGTTAGGGCAAAATTTCCCTCGGCGACCTCGCGAGCCGCCGAGGAGAGCAACTTGATGGGCTTGACAACACCTCGCAGGGCCAGAAGGATGACGATGGTACCAAAGACGGCATTGTTGATAAAGATCAGACCTATCAGGCTGCGCACCTCATCCGCTCGGCTTTCTGGAATGAGACTGAATATCATGATAAGCGTGGCGGCATTAGACACCCACCAGATGCCGAGAAACACAAGCGCAAACCGCGCATATACCGACCTGAGACCAAAGCGCTGCTCTTTTGGAGCTTTTGGCGTTTTCTGGGCTCTCGACGCCCCCGGAACCCCCGACGCACCCAGCACCCCCGACGCCCTCATAGATTGCTCACCGCCTTATACCCCAATCCTTTGGCGGTAACGATGCTGAACTCAGGCCTCTCGCCAAACTTATCGCGGAGTCTCTTGATGTGCACATCGACCGTGCGCTCGTCGCTTTCGGTATCGTAGCCCCATATATCATCCATGAGGCTTTGACGGGTGAAAATCTTCCCCGGATAGCTCAAGAGCCTGAAAAGCAACTGAAATTCCTTTTGAGGAAGTGCGACCTCTTCTCCGTCTATCCTGACGGTATAGCTGTCCTGGTCGAGGGTAAGCCCACCGAGCGTGATCTTTCGCTCGGTGTTGATCTTGGCTCTGCGCAACAGCGCGGCGACGCGCAAACGTAGCTCATCGAAGTCGATGGGCTTTACCAGATAATCATCCGTCCCCGCGCGAAAGCCCCGCTGCTTGTCTTCTATACGCTCTTTGGCGGTCATGATCAGGATAGGGAAGTCATAATGTGCGCCGCGCAGTTGTTCGGTCAGAGTAAAACCGTCGAGTCGGGGCATCATGATATCGGCAACCATCAGGTCGACAGGCTCGCGGTCGAGCACCTCAAGTGCGTCCTCGCCGTCCACGGCCTCAAGGATGCGGTATCCGTCACGCTGTAGATAGGTGGCGGCAAGTTTCCTGATGTTCGCATCGTCCTCAACTATGAGAAGGGTTGCCACCATTCCTCCCTTTCGCCCTTTCGCCCTTTCCCGTCTCGTCGCTTCCTGTCTCGCCCTTTCGCCTACAGACACAGTATAGTCGGCTGGGCCTTGCTGCGCCTAAAGGGGCAGGTCGCGTTTTACCGATATCACCGTTTCCCTAAAGGGGTAGGTCGCGCCTTGCAAACACCACCGTGCCTACGCCATAGGCCGCTATGCCTATGGCGGCAAGGACGACGAACTTCCAGACGAAGCCTTCTGCTCCCGTAGCCAGAAGCATGGGATCATAGAGGGAGGCGATACTCAGGTCCTTGATCCAGTTGAATTCCTCGGAAAACATGGCAACAATCGGCAAGAGCAAGAACGCTGCCACCAGACCGCCACCGACGGCAATGGTGTGCTTGGACAGGTTGAAGATGCTCGATGCGCAAAAGACGATACCGCTGAATGCCAGAGCCAAGGTGAAGAGCCCGATATTGAGCTTGAGAATCAACTCGACATCCTCGGTGGTGATGCCCGCTTCAGAGAAATTCATCGCGAAGATATGCGCCGCTGCCCCAAGCACAAACATCAACAGGAGCGAGCCAACGAAAAACACCATCTGTGTAGCGCTTACCGAGGTTCGCCTGATGGGCGTTGAAAGCACGTACGCCATCGTGCCCCTATCCACCTGTTGCGAAAGCAGGTTGTTTCCGATGATGATAACGTAGATACCGATGAGGATACTGGGCAACAGCTGGTAGTACGTCAGGGCAGTCATGGCGACATTGGGCACCGTCAGGCCCATGATAACGAGCAAGAGAGCCTGCACGAGAGCGATGACGAGCCAGAGGGCAAAATTCTCTCGTATCGTTTGTTTGAGCAGCGTTGCACTGATCATGACCAAGCCACCTCCGATGCGTTGTATTTTTCCTTGAAATAGGATTCCAGTGTCTGCGGTTTCTGGGTTATATAGCTCACGTTTCTGACCGCCAGGACCCGGAACAGTTCATTGATGTCCTCGTCTGGGATATCTATCGTTGCCTGACAATGCTCATCGTGCCGCGCCACCACCTTAAAGCGATGTTCAAGAAAACTTCTGAAATCCTGGTTGTTTGCGAATCCAAGCTTATATTCCTTGACGCGCTCATTCCCTCGCAGCTGAGACAGTTCCACGATGTCGATGAGATGCCCGTTTTTGAGAAAGGCTACGCGGTCACAGGAATTCTCCAACTCGTCGAACATATGGCTTGACATGAACACCGTCTTGCCGCGGTGCCTCTCTTCTTTGACCAGATCAGTAAAGACCTTTTGCATGAGAGGGTCGAGTCCTGTGGTGCCTTCGTCGAGCAACAGTATCTTCGGATCTGACATGAAGGCGGTCACGATAGCGGTCTTCTGCTTCATGCCCTTGCTCATGCGTCTGAGGTTCGCGCTGGCGTCGAGATTAAAGCGCTCGCAGAGCTTCTCCGCTCGCTTCATGTTGCGTGCCTCCCGGTACGCGGCTTGCAGCTTGAAGAAATCGATGCCGCTGCCTACCTCGGGAAAGGATATCTCTCCCGGAATGTAGCCAATCGCATTCTTGAGTCTTGCTGCCTGCTGCCAGCAATCTCTGCGCATGATCTGACAGCGTCCATGCTGTGGACGGAGAAAGCCCATGAGGTGGCGAATCATGGTCGTCTTGCCACTGCCGTTAATGCCCACGAGGCCAAATATCTCTCCCTCGTGCACGGAAAGGTCAATGTCGAAGATGCCGCGGCCGCCCTTGAAGTCTTTGGTCATATTCTGAATCCTTATGATGCCGTCCACGATACTCCGGTCCTTTCTCATAGAACTGTAGGAAATGCTTCTCAAGGGTGAACTTCTCCTCCCTGAAACTGGTAACGCGCAGCGTGGCGAGCAGTTGCAGCAAACCGTTGATATCCCGATCGTCAATCCTCACCTCTACTCTGCGCCGCACTGCGTCGGCTTCGTCTAACACGAGCCCGGGGGCATCGACGAATCGCACATAGTCCTCAGGCGTTTTGAAGATCACCTCAAAACGCTTCTTCTCGTTATGTCGAATATCGTCTGTGGTAACCGTTGAAACGATCTCACCATCCTTGATGATGGCGATGCGGTCGCAGACTGCGTCTACCTCGCTGAAGATATGACTTGATAGCAAGATAGTCTTTCCATGTTTCTTTTCCTCCAACATGAATTCGATGAAACGCTCCTGCATCAGGGGGTCAAGTCCGCTCGTTGGCTCATCGAGCAGTGCTATGTCGGGATCCGCCATGAAGGCGGCGATAATAGCGAGTTTGCGTTTGTTGCCCAGGCTCATGCGTTTGGTCTTGCCGCGCGGGTCGAGCTGGAAGAGGTCGAGCAGATAGGCGAGGCGTTTTTCGTCGTGACTGTGCCTGAGCCCCTGCATCATGCGAAGAAACTGCATCCCCGTGAGACTTTCATGGATCGCGGGCTCGCCCGGCAGATAGCCGACATGCTCCAGTATGCGATGAGAATGTTTCCAACTGTCCATGCCAGAAATGGCAGCATGGCCTTTTTCGGGAGCGGAGAATCCCATCAGATGACGAATCGTCGTGGTCTTGCCCGCCCCGTTGGGTCCGAGAAAGCCAAAGGCTTCACCTCGCTCTACCTGAAACGAGACGTCAAACACTCCGCGTCGATGCCCATAATCTTTTGTGAGGTTTTCGACCTCGATAACCGCCATACTCATGCTCCACTCTCTTGAGATGTTTTACTGCCTTGGTTCCTCATTGCTCATGCGGAGCCTTGACCAGCGCCACTACGCCTGCCCCAATTGCCAGAACCAGAAGTGAAACACCGATTATCGCCACTGCCTTCATCTTCTCCACACCTTTCTTGTTGTCTGTTCGTGAGCTTGCGCGATTTTGTGGGCCTGCAAGG
>JAIRXA010000033.1 GCA_031268525.1 Coriobacteriales bacterium
AAGCTCCACAATTTATCTCCACTATACCCTTTCTTTGCCTTGAAGTGTGGTATAGTTGTTCGCATCAAATCCCTTTCACATCATCAGTACGGCTCACGTTTTCCCTCTACGTGTGCAAGATGATACAAAGGCAAAGCAATCTGAACAGCTACGAACAGCCAAAGAAATGACAGCTAAAGAAGGAGTAACGCGTGAAGTTTTTTCTCGACACGGCAGACCTCGCCCAGATAGAGGAAGCCGCATCTTGGGGCGCCGTTGCCGGCGTGACCACCAACCCGACTCTCTATGCCCGTATCGGTGGTACGGTGTCGGATTTCCCAAAGCATATCGCTCGTATCTGTGCCTGTATCGACGGACCTGTCTCTGCCGAGGCGGTCGGCTCGACGCGTGACGAGATCATTCGCGAAGGGCGCGAGCTGGCAGCCATCGCTCCCAACGTCGTCGTCAAGATACCAACGATGATTGAGGGCTTGGCCGCTACCCGTGTCTTGGCCAACGAAGGCATCCGCGTGAACATGACGCTGTGCTTTTCGGTTCCTCAGGCCTTGCTTGCCGCGCGGAGTGGCGCTCGCTACGTCAGTCCCTTCGTCGGACGCTTTGACGACATCGCCGAAGATGGCATCGAGCAGCTTTCCTCCATCGTCGATGCGCTGGACAACTACGTTTTTGCCGAAGGTGGCCCAAACGGTGAGGAGATCGAGGTCATTGCAGCCTCCATTCGTTCCGCGCAGCATGTCACTCAGGCAGCGTTAATTGGCGCGGATATCGCAACCGTGCCCTTTGATGTCCTCAAGAAATGTGTGGAGCACCCTCTGACCGCCAGGGGTCTGGCGGCCTTTGCCAAGGATTGGGAGAAGGTGAGCCAGGCATGATCGAGAAGCCAAATACCGAGCATCTCCTACTCGCTTCGCCCCTGTCCTCTGAGCAACCTGTCACGGAGAACGTACCCCCCGCTCCCCGCAAGCGCGGACGTCCGCGCAAGAACCCTCTGCCCGAGACGACCGCCGCTTCCGCCGCTTCCGCCGCTCCCTCGGTATCCACTCCCGCCGCTCCCGTAACCCCCGCCGCAGCGCCTGTGACGCCCGAAGTCCTTCCTGCTCCCCGCAAGCGCGGACGTCCACGCAAGAACCCTCTGCCCGAGGCGCCCGCACCCGCATCTGCACCCGCATCTGCACCAGCATCTGCACCCGCATCTACGTCCGAGACGCCTGCTCTCGCAAGCGCTCCTAAACCAGCTCCCACTTCCACTCCCGCACCCACGCCCATTTCATCCGTGGTCGCCCCCGAACCCTCGCCCTCCCCAGCGGCCAGATCCTTTTCTTTCAAGGCTTCTGGCGCCGCTCCGTCTGCTCCCTCGCAACGCGCCAACAACTCTGGCAACGCTTATAACAATGGTACTCACAACGGCGGTGCCGGACGTTCCAACAACAATCAAAACAGCAACCAGAACAGTGGCCAGAACAAGGGTGGTTTTCAGCAGAACAATCGCCGTCAGCGTCGACAGGGCTTCAACAGCAAGGACCAGAATACGGGGCCGCAGATCAACCGCGAAGAGCTCGCCGGACTCAAGCTGGCCGAGCTGCGCGCAAAAGCTGTCGAGTTGAACATCGACCTCAGCGAGATCAGAAAGAAAGAAGCTCTCGTTGAGGCTGTTTTTGTCGCGATGGTCAAGGCCGAAGGCTTCATCTCCTGTGCGGGAATCCTCGACCTTCTGCCTGAGGGTTATGGCTTCCTGCGTACGTCAGGCTATCTGCCCGGCGAGACCGACGTCTACGTGGGCATGTCAATGGTGCGCCGTAACGGTTTGCGTAAGGGCGACGAAGTCGCCGGGCAGATTCGCCCCGCCCGCGACAATGAGAAGTTCGCGGCGCTCAACCGTATCGATACGGTCAACGGCCTCCCTGCTGAGGAGAGCCGTGATCGACGGCGCTTCGCCGACCTCACACCGGTCTACCCCGACGAACGCCTCATGATGGAGCATGGCCAGCAGACGATCACCGCCCGCACCGTCGATCTGGTGGCGCCCATTGGCAAGGGCCAGCGTGGTCTGATCGTCTCCCCGCCGAAGGCTGGCAAGACGACGATTCTCAAGGATATCGCAGCCGCGATCAGCGCCAACAATCCCGATGTACATCTGATGTGTCTACTTGTGGACGAGCGTCCCGAAGAGGTAACCGATATGGAACGCTCCATTCGCGGCGAGGTCGTCTCCTCGACCTTTGATATGCCTTCGGAAAACCACATTGCGGTGGCCGAGTTGGTCATCGAGCGCGCCAAGCGTCTGGTGGAGATCGGTCGCGACGTGGTCATCCTGCTCGATTCCATCACCCGGCTGGCACGCGCCTATAACCTTGCGCAGCCGGCTTCGGGGCGCATTCTCTCCGGCGGCGTGGATTCCACGGCGCTCTATCCACCCAAGCGCTTTCTCGGTGCTGCTCGCAATATCGAGGGAGGCGGTTCTCTGACCATTCTGGCCTCGGCGCTCATCGACACCGGCTCCAAGATGGACGAGGTGATCTTTGAGGAGTTCAAGGGTACGGGCAACATGGAGCTCAGGCTCGACCGAGCATTGGCTGATCGCCGTATCTTCCCAGCCATCGACCCAATTTCATCGGGCACCCGCAAGGAGGAGTTGCTGCTCGATACTCAGGAGGCGCCACTCATCTGGGCGGTCCGTCGTATTCTGGCGAACATGAACAACACAGAGCGCGCGATGGAGATGCTGATAAAGTCCCTGAAGCAGACCAAGGACAACGCTGAGTTCCTGATGCGCACCGCCAAGAAAGCCCAACAGAGGACGAACACCGATATCACTGAGCTTTAGGGAAGCACCGATTTATTCATTGCGCCCCATCTTGCGGCCAGTTTTGCGCTGCTCTGTGTTGACAAAAGGCACCATATACACAATATGTGGTACCTTCTGTCGCCTTGATCAGCGCAAAACTGACTCACAATCTGGTGCACAAGCAATTAATCGGCACTTCCCTAGGGAGAGGCCTCACAGGTCGCTCGTGGAGTCCCGCGGTCGTTATAACACCAGCCCTCGACACCACGCGTTGCGTACTCGAAAGTTCTTTAGCGAATGAAATTCGTCCGCTCGCGCGAATCTGGCGTGCTTGGGGTCACTCCTGTTGCCCGACCTGCGGCAATCGCCTTCAGCAACCATGCCATGTTCGCGCCCAGCTGGTGGGCGACCTGCATCCCCTCGCGATCCTGCAAAACTTCCTCCACGGTGTTGCCGTGTACCATGGGCCAGTACAACGAACTGACCAGAGGCATCTGTGATATGAGGAAGTATTTGTTGAGTATCTCGAGGGCGGCGGTCGTGCCAGCGCGTCGCGCGGAGACTACGGCGGCGCCCGGCTTGAAGGCAAAGCGACTACCTGCGGCATAGAAGACCCTATCCAGAAGAGCCTTCAGCGAACCGTTGACACCTGCGTAAAAGACCGGTGAGCCGATAACGATCCCGTCGGCCTGTGCTGCCTTCTCAATGAGTTCATTGACCCCGTCCGTCTCTCCAAAGGCACATTTCTGGGTCGAATCGCAGGCATGACAGGACACGCAGGGCTTGATGGGTTCGGTGCCGATCCAGTGCATTTCGGTCCCTATGCCGTGCTCAGTCAGACCGCGCGCGACGCTTGCCAGAGCAGTGTAGGTACAGCGTTCTTTATTCGGACTGCCATTGATCAACAAGACCTTCATCATGTGGCCCTCCCTTTCCCCAGATGAGTAAGCAGTGCGGTTTATTTTTTGAGAGCAATGGTATCATACCTGCCCAAGGCGCCGTACGCGACCGGGCATGTAGGTTCCGCAAGGCGTAGGGGCGGGCTTTGACCGCCCGGTGAGCATGTGAGACGTGTGTGGGGCGTACCCGTAGGGGCGGACTTCGTCCGCCCGGTGAGCATGCGTGTCAAAGGGGACGGAGCAAAAGGTGCCAAAGGGGACGGGGCAAATTGACACCTTTTGGCATA
>JAIRXA010000064.1 GCA_031268525.1 Coriobacteriales bacterium
CTGACCTCTGAGATCAAGACTCTGGGTGGCGGCACCTACTTCTCCGATTCCTTTAACACGGACGATCCCTATGGCATCAGCATCAACCTTTCACAGGCCGAAAACGTCACCTTTACGGCAAGCTATGGAGGCGGCTTTGAGTCCAATACCGTCTCTTGGACGACCGACATCGGCCCCGAGGGAGTGGAGCACGAATTTGTCCTCCCCACGATCATCGACCCCGAGGATGCCGGTTGGTATGCCGTGGATAACCACCAGCATTCCGACTACGGCGATGGATCAACGAGAATCGAGGACCTCTTCAATGCCCAGATTGCGGCCAAGCTCGACTACGCGTTGGTCTCAGACCACGACGCTCTGGCGCATAACGCCGAGATGGCTGATTTTGCGGCCAACCACGAGCCGCCCATCCCCTTCCTTTCCAACCTTGAGGTCTCGCCCGGCTGGGGCCACTGGGGCCTGCTCGGTATACCGATTGACGACACCTACGACATCGATCCTTCAGCGACCACGCCTCAGGAGATCATCGAGTACGGACACGATGCGGGTACGGTCGTCATCGTGCATCACCCCTACTCCGATTACGGTTTCCTGAACAATCAGGCAAGCGTCAACGGCGGCACTGATGTGGGCTGGGATGGCTTCGATCTTCTGGAGCTCCAAAGCACCATCAACCTTGATGGTTTTGCTGACGCCCTCGCCGATGGTGCAGACAGTATCAGCCTGAGCAATCTCAAGGGCAGCATCAGAGATCTGGGCATCACCAATATGGACGCGATGGCCCTGGCCAGTGCGTTCGCCTTCTGGAACAACGGTCAGGAGATTTACCTCAGCGCGGGCTCCGATCAGCATGACGCGGCCTCATCAACACTTTATCCAGGCATCATTCGGGAATATGCCCTCCTCGAAGAGCCAACCGTTGAGAACTATCTGACCGCGTTGACGAACGGTGAAGCCTATGTGACCATGGGCCCGATCCTTCAGCCGAAGCTGGAAACCACGCTGTTTGGCTCCACGCATGAGGTCGTCGTCGGCGAGCAGTATGTCCTGCGTCTGGATGCCGGTTCGGTTAACGGTGCGACCGAAATCACTCTGTGGGCCAATGGCACACCGGTGGCCACGCAAAGCGTCGGAGCAATTTCCAACGGCGCACTCCAGACCGCATCCTTTACGGTCACGCCCTTTGTGACAGGCGATGAGGAAAACGTCTGGTACAGCTTCACGGCTACTGATGCGGCCGGGAAGATTGCCGTCAGTAACCCTCTGTGGTTCGAGCTGACCGATACAAGCGCGACCACCAATCTTGACGGACAGGTTTTCACTCTTACCCCTGAGCATGCGCCGACCAAGAGCCTCGACGTCAAGGGTGGCTCGACCCTTGCTGGCGCCGAAATCATCCTCTATGACTCGAAGCACACGGCCAACCAGCACTTCCGCTTTGAGTATAACGAAGCCAACGGCACCTACACCATCGTCGCTGTCGTCTCTGGACAGGTGCTTGATGTCTACGGTGCCTCGGCAACTTCCGGAGCAAAGGTCATTCAGTGGCCAGCCAAGGCGACCAACAACCTCAACCAGCAGTGGATCGTCGAACCAGCAATTGGTGAGGACGGTTATATCATCGTTTCGGCCCTGAATCCCGATCTGATGTTGGATGTCTCTGGATCATCGACGGCCAATGGCACGTCGCTGATTCTGTGGAATCGCCATGAGCGTCCCAATCAGGTCTTTACCCTGACCCCGCCCGACAGTTCTCTGGATGGCTCTTCCTTCGCCATCCATACCATAGCGGGCACGACCGATCGAGTTCTGGATATCTATGGCAAGGGCATCAAGGGCGGCGAACGTCTCATTCTGTGGTCCCCCAACAGTCAGGCCAATCAGATCTTCTCCTTTGATTACGATGAAACCACCGGTTTTTACATCATCACCGCCGAGCACTCGGGACAGGTGCTCGACATCTATGGCGGCTCGGTGAACGCCGGTGCATCGGTCATTCAATGGCCGACGAAGACCAGCGGGAACATCTTCAATCAGCGGTGGACCGTTGAAGAAGTCAGGGGCGGCTTTATCATCAAGTCGGCCATCACCGGTTACGCACTCACCGTGAACGGTGGTCTCAACGCCGCTGGGGCGAACCTCGTTGCTCAGCCCTACCGTGGCACTGCTACCCAGATCTGGGATCTGGAAGGCTAGGCTAGGCTAGACATGATTTTCTCCCCGGCACCAAAAGAGCCGGGGCGCTCTCAGTCAATGGGGGTCGCACTGCGGCCCCCATTCCTGTGGCCTTTACGCTCTGACCATTCCTGCAGCCTTTATGCTCTGACCATGCGATCAGTACGATAGAGCCGACAGAGAGGTTCGTCTGCTCGTGGTCCTCGATTGATACCTGCTAGGATAGCTTCATGTCGACGTCGATAAAATACGCCTTGATGGTCTTTGCTGGTGGCGCCGTCTATGGCGCCATGATCCCTCTGGTGCATTATGCCTACCAACTCGGCTTCAACCCGGCGAATGGCATGGTGTTACACAACTTCATAGGTGCCCTTATCCTGCTTCCGATCGTGCTGGTCATTCCGCGCCTTCGTCGCAGTCTGGCAGGCATAAGCCGCAGAGATATCGCCGGATTGGCTGTTGTCTGCGTACTCGCCTATGGCATGAGCGCTGGCTACTTCAATGCGCTTTCGCATATCTCTGCGGCCGCAACGGTCACTCTGATGTTTCAGTATGTCTGGATGGGCGTGGTGCTGCAGGCTATCGCTGAGCATCGGCGCCCGGATATCTGGACCATACTGGCAGCTCTGGTCGTGATGGTGGGTACTGTGCTGACCACGGGAATCCTCGACGAAGGAACAGGTACACTCAATGTTCCCGGAGTCCTCTTCGGCTTGCTTTCGGCCGTCTGCTATGCCGCCTTTCTGTTTGTCGGCGCCCGTGTGGCGCCCGGACTACCGGCCTTCAGCCGCACCACGATCATCACCGTGGGTCGCCTGTTCATCGCTCTTGCCTTTGCGCCGACTTTCTTTACGATCCTGCCACCACTGCACCTGACCGCCACGGTTGGCGTACTGATGGCCCTGACCGGCATCATCCTGCCGATCCTCTGCTTTCAGGTCGCCACTCCCCATCTGCCCAGTGGCGTGACGACCATCATGACCTCCTCCGAACTGCCGGCCTCGATCCTGCTCGCAAGCCTGTTCATCGGTGAACAGGTCACACCCTTGATGTGGCTGGGCGTCGCCCTGGTGCTCGGCGGTATCGTGCTCTCCCAGACCGGCGAACTCCGCCGCCTGTTCAAGCGCTGAAGGCGTCCGTATCACGTCATAAATAAATCTGGTTGAAAAGCTTTCGCCCGTCGCCTTGTGCCATGACATATTCTGTATTACAATTTGTATTACAAAATTAAAAAGGAAGATGTTCTATGATCAACATTCTTGGACGGATTGACGAAAAACACCCGGACCTGAAAACCGAAGAGATACTCAGTGCCTGGGAATCACGAGTTAAGACTCAGTTTCGGCTCACCGATGAAAGGGAATACATGGTTGCGGTAGGCGTGTCATCAAGCGGAAAGCTCATTGAAATGATTGCTTTTGATGATGGCGAAGATACGGTCATCTTCCATGCAATGAAGGCCACAAAGAAAATACTGACAGAATTGAACATGCTCTCAGTAAGAAAGCAGGGATAGCTGTGGGATATACAAAAAAAGATGGAACGGTCGTTTCTGACGAGTGGATGGATTCCGTCATTGAGGGAGCAGAATCAGATCATCTTGTCGGCACTGTCATTGCAACACAAACAGGGCCAGGACGGCCCAGACTATATGATGATGACCTTGAGACTATTTCGTTCAAACTTCCCAAGTCGCGAATCCGTGAAATTGATTTGGTCATCAAACAGAAAGGTGAATCAAGGTCGGAGTTTTTACGAGATGCGGTAGAGAGAGCGCTCACGACCTCTTAGTTATCGAGCGTTCACCACCCCTCGGTTTGAGTTATCTCGTTCATTTCCTGCCGCCGCAAGACGTCCGCAAGACATCTGCTATCTCCGCGTCAAACCCGTCTGACATTTGCACTTGACATTACCGCCCTAAGCGCGCTACCGTTAACATTCAATCGAATACGGTGAGTAGGCGCACAGATGCGTCTACAACGAGGGCAATGGAGCTTTCATGACAGTCCCCTTCGGGCGGACGATTACATGAGGGCTCTTTATTTATCCACTACCTGCGACAGGGGCAGCAGGTGGAGCATGAACAGCAACGACACATGAACGACGACGCACGAAGGTAGCCGAACGACAAGAGAGAGGTTGATGGGTTCATTCGCCAAGACAGATGCGATCACGCAGGCCTTTGAGAGGGTCATCAAACAAGCCTGTGTGCCAAAGGACAGCGAGGAGCTCTTCGTCGGCCTCGACATCGGCACGGCCTATATGGTGCTCGCCGTCCTCGATGCCAAGCTGCAACCCATCGCAGGAGCCTATCGTTTTGCGCAGGTCGTGCGTGATGGCATCGTCGTGGACTATCTCGGCGCCATCGATATCGTCAAAGACCTCAAGCAGGAAATCGAGTCGGCGATCGGACGCGAACTCGACCATACGGCCATCGCCATTCCTCCCGGAACCAGCTACAGTGATACCCGCTTCATCGGCAATGTCGCCGAGAGTGCGGGCTTGCATGTCGTCAATGTCGTTAACGAACCCGAAGCTGCGAACACCTTGCTGCAACTACACAATGGCGTGGTCGTTGACATCGGCGGCGGCACAACCGGTCTTGCCATCATCGAGAATGGCGAAGTGGTCTACACCGCGGACGAGCCAACCGGCGGCACACACTGTACGCTGGTGGTCGCGGGTCGTCACAAGATCAGTTTCGAGGAAGCCGAGGAGCTCAAGAAGGATCCCGCACGTCAGGACGAGATGGGCCGACTGCTCAAGCCTGTTTCCCAGAAGATTGCCAGTATCATCAAACGACACATCACGGGCCATACGGTCAGTGAGATCGTACTCGTTGGGGGCGCAAGCTGTCTTGTGGGCATCGAGGATGTTGTTTCAGAAGAACTCGGCATCCCGACCGTCAAACCGGCCAAGCCCCTGTTCATCACACCAATCGGCATCGCCATGAACTGTCGCACAGCCGACGAGCGCACCACACACGAAGGGAGGGCGTGAGGTCATGGATTTCCAGATTATCAAACAACCATCCCCCGGTGTCATCAAGATGCTGGAAAGTCGGGTGCTGATTCGCGATTTCTTCGCGGAGAAGACCTTTGATACCATCGGTCTGGTACAGGGCAAGCTCACCGAAATGTTCGTCGCTGCCGACATTGCCGAGAAGGCCTCCGGCGTCGACGCCTTGGAAATCAAGGGGATCTGCCCACAGCACTTTACGATGATCGCCATCTTTGGCGACACCGCCGCGGTGACCGAGGCAATGGATCGCATCAAGGCACAACTAGGGAGAGGATGAGCCATGAAGATCGGATATGTCATGGGCAATATCTGGTGTACCCGCAAGGAGGAAACCCTCACCGGGCTCAAATTGATGCAGGTGAGAGTGCTTGAAGACCTGAACGATGACCCCAGCTCGGGGCCTGTCGTCGTCGCGGTGGACACCATTGGCGCCGGCATTGGCGAGAAGGTTTTACTGGTTGGCGGCTCTTCGGCACGCAAGCATGAGTACCTGACGAACGCCCCGATCGATATGCTGATCGTTGGCATCATCGATCCCGATAACAACACCGCCGAGTAGTCGGGATATTCAAGGTGAGTAACGCGGTTTTAGAGAGCATCAAGGCAGCAGGCGTCATTGGCGCGGGAGGTGCGGGCTTTCCGACGCATGTCAAGCTGGCGGGAAGCGCGGAGGTACTTATCGTCAACGCCGCCGAATGTGAGCCACTGATTCGTGTCGATCAGCAGCTGCTCGTCAGTCGTACGGACGATTTCCTCACAGGTCTCACGGTCGCTCTGGAGCTCACCGGTGCACGTAAGGCCTATATCGCCATAAAGGCCAAGCATCATGAGGCTATCGAGCACATCCGGGCCGCAACGGCGACCGAAGAAAAGGTCGAGGTCTTTGAGATGGGCGACTTCTACCCCGCAGGCGATGAGCAGATACTCGTCTATGATGTGCTCGCCCGTGTTGTTCCCCGTGGCGGCATCCCTCTGGCAGTCGCCTGTGTGGTCAGCAATGTTGAGACACTCATCAATGTCGCCTGTGCCACCCGGGATATCCCCGTAACAACAAGCTTCGTCACCATCGGCGGCGCGGTTCCTTCTCCGGCAACCTACGAATTACCGCTCGGCATCAGCTATCGCGAGGCACTCGCACTGGCCGGAGCAGATGACACACAGGGCAAGAGGGTACTCGATGGCGGCCCGATGATGGGCACGCTCATTGACGATCTCGACTCCCCCATCACCAAAACGACAAAAGCAATTCTGCTCTTGCCGGCCGACAAACGACTCATCGTCGAAAAAGCGATGAGCGACGGACAGATTCTCAAACAATCCCGTACCGCCTGCGAGCAATGTCAAAAATGCACCGACCTGTGTCCACGTGATCTGCTCGGACACGATGTCAAACCACATCTGATCATGCGCATCGCCAACTATGGCTTAAGCGACTTCTCAGGCATGAAGCGTGCGCTTGGCTGCTCAGAATGCGGAGCCTGCGCTCTCTATGCCTGCCCCTGCAACCTGTCGCCAAGACGCGTGAACATGCTGGTTAAGCAGCAATTGCTTGCCGCAGGGGTAAAGGTCGAAAGTGAGGGGGTCTTTGAGGCCTCGCCGATGTTTGCCTATCGCAAGATACCCGTAAAGCGGCTGATAGCTCGCCTGGGACTCGTTGACTACGACCGCCCAGCGCCACTTACGACGAACACCTGGACGCCTCAGCGGGTTACCCTGCTGCTCAAGCAACATCTTGGTGCCCCGGCGACCGCTGTCGTCGCCGTCGGTGATATCGTGAAGCGAGGCGATCCTGTCGGACGCATCGCCGACGACAGGCTCGGTGCTCATGTCCATGCGAGTATCGACGGGAAGGTGACTGCAGTGAGCGACACGGCGGTTACCATCGCGAGAGAAAGGTAACCATGATCAAGGCAATTGGCTTTCTGGAACTGAACAGTATCGCCAAAGGTATTGAGGTGGCAGACGCCATGCTCAAGGCGGCACGAGTCGAGATGTACCTCGC
>JAIRXA010000206.1 GCA_031268525.1 Coriobacteriales bacterium
ATGTATCCCATGGGAAGTCCTATCGCCGGTCTGTCTTGCAGTGATTATATTATACTATATATCTATCTATATCGCTAGCTGATTTTTCACACAGCCTGACGTCCCCCTGGCACATACCAAAACACTCTGCGTCCCCCTGTCACAAAACACTCTGTCACTGCCTACAACAACCCCACAACGGTAGCCATACGCCCAGAAAGCTCACCGTCGCGGCGAGCGGAATGCAGGTGTGATCCTCGAAAGGTGCTGGTGGGGTAGCGCGTGATGGCATCGGGCGAAAGACCAGCATCGGTGAGGATGAGAGCGGCAATGAATGGCAGATCGGCGAGCCAGTGGCCGGGGCGGGCGGGCAAGAAAAGCCGATCGTGTGCCTCGGAAAGCTCGGCAAGAACGGACAATGACAGGAGCGCGTCGCGCACATCTGCACCGACCTCGTAGTCCTCCTGTGCGATACCTGGCCCGATCCAGGCGTATAGGGCGCTTGCTTCATATCTATCAGCTTGTTCGTATGCCAATAGCATATTGACCGTATTCTCAATGACACCGGAAGCCAGACCGCGCCATCCGGCGTGGATGCCCGCAACAGCATGATTGGCAAGGTCAGCGATTATGACGGGCAGACAATCCGCTGTGGTGAAGGCCACGGCGTGACCTGCCTGAGTCACGACGGCGGCGTCGGCGGCAAGCGATGAGCCGCTCGGGTCACAGACGACCCGCCCGCCATGCTCCAGAGCAAGCCAGCTGAGTTCCAGCGGTGCCAGGTCGCGTTCCAGATCACGCCGGTTGATCTCTCCCGTCTCAGTACCCGCTCGATAGTCGGTAGGCGCCGCAGTCGTGAAGGCCAGGAGCCCATCGCAGTGTGGCAGCTCGGCAAAAATGCGCTCAGGCATATGCTTCGCGTCTGGCGGCGATCAGAGCGACAAGAGAGTCGACACTCTGCTCCAGGGGCAGAGACTGTTTCTCATTGTTTTCGCGCGTCTTCAGCTCGACCTCGCCTGCTGCCAGACCGCGTTTGCCGATGACGAGCTGATAGGGCCAACCGATCAGGTCAGCATCAGCGAACTTCACACCCGCACGCTCGTCGCGATCGTCTATGACCACCTCAACGCCTGCCGCCGCCAGCTCCCCTGCCAGGCGTTCGGCAAGCTGCACCACCTCGTTATCGCCCACGGCAAGCGGCACGACACAGACCTCGGCAGGCGCGACGCTCACCGGCCAGAAGATACCATCCTCATCGTTATACTGCTCAACAACCGCAGCCAGACAACGCGTCACGCCCCAGCCGTAACAACCCATGACGAAGGGCTTTTCGTTACCCTCCTCGTCCATATACTGCGCGCCCATCGACTCGGAGTATTTCGTACCAAGTTGAAAGACCTGCCCAACCTCGATACCGCGTGCCATCTTGAGATCACGACCACACAGCGGACACCGATCGCCCGACTGCGCGGTCGTGAGGTCCACCCAGGCGTCAACCTCAAAATCGCGACCCGGCCTTGCTCCTGAGAGATGGTACTGTTCCCTGTTGGCACCAACCAACCAGTGCGGCACACTCTGGAGCGCTCGGTCGGCGATGATCCGCACGCCGCCCGGCAGATCGACGGGACCCAGATAACCCCTGGCCAGCCCCGCCGCCTCCATTTCCTCGTCGGTCAGCAGCTCAAAGCCCTCCACAGCCCTGAGCGCCTTGATGGGGCCAAGCTCATGATCGCCGGGGATGAACAGCACCACGATCCGTCCATCCAGATCGCAACCAGCCAGAGCCTTGACCGTCTGGGACTCGGGAATAGACAAAAACTTTGCGAGAGAGGCGATCGACCCTTCTATGGGAGTGTGTATCTCCCGCAGTGTTTCGCCTGCATAGGACTCGGCACGGACATTGACCTCGGCGACTTCGGTATTGGCCGCATACCCACAGTCGCAGTAGACGAGCTCCGCCTCGCCCGCCTCGGCCAAGGCCATGAACTCGATCGTTACCTTGCCACCGATCTGTCCGCTGTCGGCCTCTACCGGAAAATAGGTCAGCCCCAGCCGCTCGCAGATACGCCCATAGGCTCTGGCCTGCTGCTCGTAGTGCTCCTGCAGGCTTGCCTGATCGACATGAAAGCTGTAGGCGTCCTTCATGATGAATTCGCGCGCGCGCAACAACCCAAAGCGCGGGCGTATCTCGTCGCGATACTTGTTTGAGAAGTGGTACAGCGACTTGGGCAGCTCGCGATAGGAGCGCAGTTCGTTGCGGATGAGCGCGGTGATCAATTCCTCGTGCGTGGGAGCGAGCGCGAAGCTGTGACCGTGGCGATCCTCAAGGCGCATCAACTCGGGGCCGTAATCATCCCAGCGCCCGCTTTCGTGCCAGAGCTCGGCGGGCTGGATGACACTCATGCGCATCTCCTGACTCCCGATGGCGGCCATCTCCTCGGCGACGATGGCTTCAACCTTGGCAAGCACGCGCATCCCGAGCGGCAGGAAGGAATAGACGCCCGCGGCGACCTTGCGAATCATCGCCGCACGCACCAGCAGACGATGAGAGGCGATCTCCGCGTCAACGGGATCCTCTCTGAGAGTGGGCGCGTAGAGTTCGGACATGCGGAGCAGTGTGGGGAGTTTTGGAGTTGTGAGTGCTGCGAAGGCCACGGTTCGTCCTTTCACCTTTCACGAAAAGCGTTTGCTGCAGTATGGCTGTTTCATTGTAACTTACCGGAGGCTATTCGGTTCCATCTTGTATTTCAGTACCGGTCGATTTCCTCCATGAGGGCGTCGACGATGGTGCTTTCGGGCACGGTATACAGTATCTTGCCTGCGGAGAAGATCGCGCCTTTGCCCGCCCCACACGCCACGCCTACGTCGGCTGAGGCAGCCTCTCCGGGGCCGTTGACGATGCAGCCCATAACCGCCACGGTCAGGGGCTTGCGTACGAAGGACAATCGTTCTTCCACCTCACAGGCCAGCGCGATCAGATCGACCTGACAACGTCCGCAGGTTGGACAGCTCACGAGCTCGGGGCCACGGCGGCGCAGGCCGAGCGTGGCCAGGAGTTGCCAGGCGACGCGCAGCTCCTCGACCGGATCGGCAGTCAGCGAGACTCGGATGGTGTCGCCGATACCGTCGAGCAGCAGGGCGCCCAGTGCCGCCGCCGATTTTACCGTTCCCGTGAAAGCCGTCCCGGCCTCGGTGACCCCCAGATGCAGTGGCACCTGTGGCAGATCTGCCGCCAGCAGGCGATAGACCTCAACGGTCGTGCGCACATCGTGAGCCTTGGCGGAAACAACGATGTTGGTAAAGTCGCGTTCCTCAAAATGCTCGACGAAGGACTCCGCAGAGGCGACGAGTTTCTCCGTGAGGCTCAGTTCGGAGCGAAGCGCGAACTCGGGAGCAAGGGAGCCCGCATTGACGCCAATACGAATGGGGATGCCGACACTACCCGCTGCGTCGATGATGGCGTCCACGAGATCGAGGTCGGCGATGTTGCCGGGGTTGATGCGCAGTTTGGCAGCACCGAGCTCGGCGGCTGCGATGGC
Organism: Coriobacteriales bacterium; assembly: GCA_031268525.1. GTDB lineage: Bacteria > Actinomycetota > Coriobacteriia > Coriobacteriales > UBA8131 > JAIRXA01. The sequence continues at coordinate 3,519 of JAIRXA010000206.1, forward strand.
CAGACGAAAGTCGAAGTGGATATCCGCGATAACCGGCAGGGGCGATTCGGCACAGATACGCTCAAAGGCAGGCAGTGAGGCGGTGTCGGGGAGTGCCAGACGAATGAGTTCACAGCCCGCCTCAGCCAGAATGTCGATCTGGGCCAGGCAGCCTGGCGCATCGCTGGTCGGGATGTTCAGCATCGACTGGACGACCACCGGCGCTCCCCCACCGAGTGCTACGCCGCCAAGCGCTGCGTCGCCGACGACGATCTGGCGCGTTGACGACATAGTCTAGCCGCCGAGGATATAGCGATGGATGTCCTGGTTGGTGACAAACAGAAACAGAGCGATCAGCAGCACGAAGCAGGTGACCGAGATACCACTGATGATACGAACGGGAATGTGCCGACGCGTGACTCGCTCGATCGTCTCCACGACGATCTTACCACCGTCCAGGGGAGGAATGGGCAACAGGTTCATCAGGCCGATGGATATAGACAGCGCCGCCGCAAGGATGATAAAGGGGATAAATCCCTGCTCAGCGGCATTCCGTGCCTCAACGGAGATGCCGATGACCGAGGAGGATTGGCTCACAACATCGGAGAATGTTGCGGGATTGAAGAGTTGGAGGATCGCCTGTGCAACGATGCCGATGAAGCCTACCGCGGTCCCAGCCGCCGTGGTAAAGGAGATCGGGACACGCTCAAGTGATGCGGTGACACCGAGAATGGCACGGCCTTCGCTTTGCCCGAGCACGACCGGGAAACTGCGCTCATGTCCGTCGCGCTCGACCGTTACGCGCACCTCCTCGCCAGGCTGGTGTGTGGCAATGACGGCGGTAAAGCCCTCCCAGTTGTCGATGGGTGTGCCATCGACGCCAACAAGGGTATCGCCCGCCTCGATGCCAGCAAGCGCCGCAGGCGAATCCGCGGCAACCGCATCAAGGGTGGTGATCGGCTGCTGGTCGCCAACCACCATCAGCACCGTTGTAAAGACGATGATCGCAAACAGGAGGTTGAAGATGACACCATTTGCCAGAATGAGCACCCGCTTGAACCAGCCAAGACCCCGATAGGTCTTCCTGCGCTCGACGTCGAGAGCAGCCGTAGGGTCAGGGAGAGGACGTGGCTCGCCGAGAGCATATGAGCTTACGAGTGATTTGGAGGAGTCGGGTTCGACGGCGCCCTTCTCGTCGGGCATATCGTAACGATACAGCCCACCCTTCAGGCGCACACGCACGATACTGCCCCATCCATGGAGGATATCCAGCGCTTCCTCCAGATCAAAGCCGAGCTCCTTCTCCGCATTCTGTACCGCGGCGGTATCGGCCGACCCCTGCCGGGCGAGCCAGGCCAGTGCGTGCACAAGATTGGGGTTCTCCTTGCCGCCCTCCATGCCGGCGATCAGCGCGTAACCGCCCAGCAGGATAGGGGTCACGCCGAATTTCGTCCCCTTGAAGGTGAAGCCGATGTTCGGACCGGGCAGGCCGATCATGAATTCCGAGACGCGTACACCGAAGGCGCGGGCCGCGACGAAGTGCCCCAGTTCATGGACGAACACGATCAGGGAAAACATGATGAGACCGAAGAAGACGATCTCTATGCCGGTGAGTAAGGTTTCCATAGGTATCAGTATACCCGCAGTCCCACGCTGGTCAAACCATTGTGCGGGACCGTTACGAGGCGGATATATCTAGGGAAGTGTAAAACCCCGTGCCAAAGTCCAAGGTTTTGTAACGGTTAAAGATAATGGGGGCTTCGTGAGAATGTGTGGTAGGAGAGCCACGGCTGGATAGTTCTTCGAGGGTTGCTTTGAGGGTCGGCGCTCCGACCGAGGTGTTGATATACCAACCCCGTGCGCCGAGCACATC